>JAGLSL010000015.1 GCA_023135785.1 bacterium | reverse complement strand
CAAAATGACAAATCAAAGTTCAAAAAGGAAGAAGGTTAATCAGGTAACGTTGTGACGAAACCCGTATCGTTATTCGGTTACGTTTCTCGTCTTAAAACATGTAACCTTAACCCAATTACAAAACGGGTATCGTGACCTTAACCGTCGCCCAATTTTACATTTTAATATGTAATTTTAATTTTTGATATTTGATTTTTAATTTAAAAGTGACATTAAGTAGAGGAGAAATATGATTCTTGTAATAGATAATTATGACTCATTTGTCTACAACCTTGTTCAGTATCTTGGTGAACTCGGCGCGGATTTGAAAGTTTATCGTAACGATAAAATAACAATTCGCCAAATAAAAGAATTAAAACCGGAAAAAATAGTAATATCCCCGGGGCCAGGCAGACCCGAAAACGCAGGGATATCATGTGAACTTATAAAAACGTTCGCGCCTAAAATTCCCATCCTGGGAGTGTGTTTGGGACACCAAGCTCTCGGTTATACATTTAAAGGAAAAATCATCGGAGCAAAAGAACTTATGCACGGAAAAACTTCAATGATTTATCATAAAAACAAGGGTATTTTTCAAAATATCCCGTCTCCATTTGAAGCAACGAGATACCATTCCCTGATAGTGGAAAAAAAGTCTCTGCCAGATTGTTTTAAAATCACGGCATGGACTAAAAAAGGTAAAAACATAGACGAGATTATGGCAATGCAACATACCCAATATCCTTCTTTCGGAGTACAGTTTCATCCCGAATCAATACTCACACAAGCGGGAAAACTTATAATTAAAAATTTTATAGATATTAAATAATTTCACAAAGGAGGGAAATAAAATGCAAAAAATAATAAAAGACATAGAAAAAAATGCCAACAATAAAATCAGGGTGAGTATATCGGAATTCAAAGGAAATAATTATGTAGATGTACGTGTTTTCTACGAAGATGACGAGGGGGAATACAAGCCAACTAAAAAAGGCGTGGCTTTTAGACCAGAACTGATATCGCAAGTAATAGACGGGTTGCTTCAGGCAGAAAAAGAAATAAAAAACCTTCCAGTCCCGGAAAATCCAGCACTTAAGGAAGAACAAGAAGCATCAGAACCCAAAGAAAAAAAATGATTAAAGAAGCGATTTCAAAACTTGTAGACAAAAAAAATCTCACAAAAGACGAAGCCAAAGAAGCTATGAGTGAAATTATGAAAGGAGAAACCACTCCTTCTCAAATTTCGGCTTTCATAACGGCTCTTCGCATGAAAACAGAAGTAGTCGATGAAATCACGGGTTGCGCCGAGGCTATGCGCAATGCTTCATTAAAATTAAATATAAATGCGAACACAATAGTAGATACCTGCGGAACGGGCGGCGATAAAACCAACACCTTTAATATTTCCACTGCAGTTGCCTTTGTCGCCGCAGGCGGCGAATTAACTGTGGCAAAACACGGAAACCGTTCGGCATCAAGTCAATGCGGAAGCGCAGATGTGCTTGAACGTTTAGGTGTCAACATCAATACTAAACCGGAAAAAGCAAAGGAATGTATTGAAAAAATAGGAATTGGATTTCTTTTTGCGCAAATATATCATCCTGCCATGAAATACGCTATGCCCACAAGAAAAGAGCTCGGTATACGCACAATATTTAATATTTTAGGTCCTCTTACCAATCCAGCCGGCGCTAATGTACAACTACTTGGTGTTCCTTCAGCAGATTTGACTGAAATGATAGCTAATGTTTTAAAGGATTTGGGAACAAAAGCATCACTCGTTGTGCACGGAAAAGGTTTTGACGAAATATCCACTACAGACAAAACTCTTATCTGTGAAGTTAAAGAAGGCAAAGTCAACACATATCATATCCAACCCGAAGATTTTGGCATCCCAAAAACAACCCTAAAAGAGTTGCAAGGAGGAGATGTGGACAAAAATGTACACATTATGATGGGCGTATTGGAAGGAAAAAAGGGGCCACATCGAGATATTGTTCTTCTTAATGCCGGCGCTTTATTCTATATTGCAGGCAAGACCAACAATATAAAAGAAGGAATTAAAATCGCCGAAGAATCAATAGATTCCGGTAATGCATTGAATAAGCTAAAAGATTTGATAAGAATGACAAACTAAATTCAAAAATAAAATTATGAATAATATTCTATCTACCATAATTGAAAGAACAGAATACAGAATACAGACAAAAAAGAGTAAGTTGCCTTTAGAAGCTATAAAAGAAAAAATTTCCACCCTACCTCCTACAAGAAATTTTTCCGCAGTTTTGGAAGACAAGCAAAATATAAATCTTATTTGTGAAGTTAAAAAAGCCTCGCCGTCAAAGGGGCTGATATTAAAAGACTATGACCCCGTAAAAATAGCTAAAATTTATGAAGAATCCGGCGCAAAGGCAATATCAGTATTAACAGAAAGCGATTTTTTCTTGGGGTCCTTAAATGATTTAAAAGACGTAAAGAATAATACAAGTGTGCCTATTCTAAGGAAAGATTTTATTATAGACCCGTATCAGATTTACGAAAGCAAGTTTTTTGGCGCTGACTGTATTCTCTTAATAGCGCGAATACTTGAGAAAAAAGAGTTAACAAATTTAATAGCAATGGCAAAAAATTTAAATCTTTGTTCTTTGGTAGAAGTTCATAGTAAAAACGACCTTAAAAAGGCGATAGAATGTGAAGCAGAAAATATAGGTATTAATAATAGAAATTTAGACAGCTTGAAAGTGAATATAAAAACTTCCCTATCTCTTTTTCCATTAATTCCCGTTGAAAAAAGAGTAGTAAGTGAATCGGGAATAAAAGGAAAAAAAGAAATCGAGACGATTAAAAACTGCGGAATCAATTCTTTTCTGATAGGGGAATCACTTCTTACATCTTCAAATATAAAGGATAAGATAAAAGAACTCTTGTCCTGAATGGCAAATGCAAGAATTAGCAGATAACATAGGAAATAAGATAGATATACGGTAGATATGTGTAGAAATAGATAGAGATATGTTGTTAAAGGATTGAAAACTAAAAAAAATACATACTATAACTTCAAAAAATTAAGGATACAGGCAATATATTTCAAGATATTTCCATGTATTTCGATTTATTTCTATCTTGTTTAGTGTCCAAAATTGTACAACCGCAATGCTTGAACTGTAATATTTTAGTTTTACTTGTCTTTAAAATAGTGTTTCTACCCTACCTGGGACATGCAATCCGAGCATCCAATGATAGAAATTCAAAGTCCATATATCCTTATCTTTTCCTAAATGCCAATGCTCTCCAAGCCCGACAAAATATATGCTTCCCTTACCATATGGAACTCTACCTGCAAAAACATCTTTCTTTATATAGGCAATAATTTCCGTTCCTATAGGATATTGTGATAAATAAACATAAGAGTTGCTTTTACCTTTAAATATTATTCTTTCGACATTATTGTTAACCCGATGATTAGCTAATTTTACTTTCAAACCTGTCTTGCCCGCTATCTTCATTTTGCCTGAGAATAACGGAGCATATTTCCAAATATCAATATCTCCCCACAGCAGTATTTTTTGACCGCCTCTAATCCATCCTAAAAGAATATTTTTTTCGGTGGGAGAAATATCCCTCATATCAAAATCAAAACGATATGCATCGCCGCCTAATTCCGGTTGTTTAACCAAAGATTCAATCATATCTTTTGTAATAGTAACTATTCTTGGACGAGAACCATTTACAATATCCTGATGATATAATTTTAGAACTTCTGGCGGAACAGTTCCTTTATAATTTTCAGCCTGCGCAAATACCAAACATACAGAAACAACCAAAAACATAACAACTAAAATTTGTTTACACATCCTTTATCCCTCCTGTTGTAATACATTATAGATGATTACACAGATTTTCAAAAGATTTAAAAGTAAATTACCCCGCCATAAAGGGCGAGGCATTAAAAAATGACGATATCTATTCCCACCTCGGAGGTGGGAATATTTTCATATACACAAGATTGCACCATTACAATTATGCGCATGTATAGCTTGTACAATAAATATTGTATTTACACCCTTTCCGCATTGCTGATGAACAAATATACACAAAGGATTTGACAAGCATGATATAATTCCATCCGAATGATAAAAGAAACAATTTGCCATATCAAACTACCTTTTTACTTTCTTTCAATCCCAATTTTAAATAGTAACCTTTTGAAAAAATATTCTTTAACTAATAAAGGAGAAGTAAAATGAAGATTAAATTTTTAACTTTTGTTTTAGTTTTAAGTTTAGTTGGGTTGTGGGGTATTAACAGCGAAAGTTACGCGAAGCTCTCCCCTACTCCAACCAAACTCGCAAGTTTAGATTCTGACAATGATAGCTATAGCAACTTCTGCGAAGTCCTGCATAAATCAGACCCGCAGGATAAAGAAAGCACACCTAAAGAAAATATCACAATCAATGTTCCTTCAGATGTAAAAACAATTCAAGGGGCAATAAATATAACTATAGACGGTGATACAATTGCAGTTTCTCAAGGCAAATATAAAGGCAACATAAATTTCAACGGAAAATCAATCACTTTAACCTCAATAGACCCGCTCAACACCGATATAGTTGCCAATACTATTATTGAAGGAACTGATACTGGAAGTGTTGTTACAATAGACAGCAATTCAGCGTTAAAAGGATTTACAATCACAAGTAAAGATTTAGATTGTAGGGGAATATACTGTAAAGATGCTTCTCCCACAATAGAAAACTGCACTATTATAGATAACCAAACCACTGAAAGTGGTGGAGGAATATACTCTACCGACAATTCCAGTCCGCAAATAATAAACTGTATCATAACAGGGAACAAAGACTCAACCAAAAGTAAAGGCATATCATCGCAAATTCATGGCGGCACACCAATTATCAGAATATCTTTGATTAACGGTTTGGGGCTGGTGGACAATACGGCTGTAATAACAAATACAGAAACTACAAATGAACAAGCGGTTGCTACTGACGAAGTTACACCGACAGAACCTATAATACCAATCACTCCTGATGAAACTCCATCTACACCAGTCGAACCACAATCTGCAACTATAATTCTAAAACTTGAAAATTCCGATGCCACAACCACCGATATAGATGAATATACCCCATATGCAGTTCATTTCACCGGAGCAATAATGGCCGACGAATGGGACTCAATCGGTTGGTCTAAAGCTTTCGTTCTAGATAACTTGAGCGATATTATTGAACCTGGCGAATATCCGGACACTGCTGAAGCAATTCCTGACGCGGTTTACCACACCCTTGATGGAATTGCTATTCACGCAGACACAAGAGTAATTGTTTATTCGCAACCCAATTTCGGGGGAGATATTCTACTTGACAAAATCGGACCGGCAATTATCAATAACATTCATTGGATAAATGATTCGCGTTACAACGTTGTAATGACTGAAGACTGGACTGAGCCTTTACAGAGTGAATTCCCTCAGTCTGTTAGAGAGTGGAGTGAAACTGATATGTATGCCAATAACTATCTCTGGGGACACGGTTCTTTCAAGATAATAGTAATTGAAGAGTGTCAAGGATGGTGGTATGTTGATGATGATGCTCCTGATACGGGAACCGGAACAACATGGGATACTGCCTTTACATATCTACAGGATGCGCTTAATAACTCTGAGATTCAAGCCGGTGATCAGATTCGTGTAGGACAAGGCACATATAAACCTGACCAGGGAGATACTGTCATACTTGGCAACCGTTCAGCCACATTTCAGCTAATCAATGGTGTAACTGTCAAAGGCGGCTATGCAGGACTAGATTATGTAGAACTCGGCGCACCAGGCGCCTATACACGTGATATAGCACACTACGAAACCATACTAAGCGGGGATATTGGAATACCGGATAATATAATTGACAATAGTTACCACGTTGTCGAAGGAAGTGGCACCGATACCACAGCAGTCCTTGACGGTTTCACTATTACAGGTGGAAATGCAAACGGTGGCAATCAAGATGATTTTGGCGGTGGGATGTATAATCAGTCTGGTAGCCCTACGGTAACAGGATGCACATTCACTTTCAACACAGCCTTCAGCGGTGGTGGGGGTATGTACAACAAAGAAAATAGCAACCCAGCGCTGACCAACTGCACATTTATTAGCAATTCGGCTGATTTCGGCGGTGGGATGTATAATAAGTCTGGTAGCAGTCCGATCTTAATTAACTGCATATTCAACGGAAACGCAGGGATAGGACCTTCTTATGGTGACGCCGGTGGGATAGCCAACCAGTCATCTTCTTCTATACTTATCAACTGCACGTTCAGCAATAATATCGCCTCAAGCTCCCGTAGTAGCAATGGTGGAGGAATGGCCAACCAAATATGTCCTTCAGGATATCCGAAGCTAATTAACTGTACCTTCAGGGGCAATCAATCCGCGACGAGAGGCGGTGGGCTACACAATTACAAAAGCAATCCAACGCTCACCAACTGTATCTTCTGGGATAACCATGCTGGTATTGATGGTGACGAGATATACAAGTACTTTTCTTCTAAGCCGACCATTACTTACTCTAATATAAAAGGTGGCTATACAGGAGAAGGCAACATCAATGTTGACCCATTATTTATGGATGCAAGTAATCCTGCAGGCGCAGATGGCATCTTCCGCACATCCGACGATGGTTTACGGTTAGATGAGCAAGGAAGTCCGTGTATTGATGTTGCGAATGATAGTAAAGCTCCTGTTACTGACATATTAGGCAATCAGCGTTTTGATGTTCCCGGAATCGGTTCTTCAGGTGTATTGGCTGACATGGGCGCGTATGAAACTCCATTAAATGATGAGTGTCAGTATGCCTTTAAAGCTATTATAAATCAGGAATACTCCGGCTCTATTGAAGCCTCAGATGAAAGCCGTTGGTATTCATTCACACCGGAAAATAGCAGAAGCGTAGATATCAGCCTTTGCGGCAGTGATTTTTCCACCACGCTAACAGTATATGATGGGTGCGGAGGAGAACAACTGGCATACAATGATTACTCTACCGTTTGCTGGCCTCAATCTCATATTTCAGCATTTGACATAGTAGCGGGTAACACTTATATAATCAGGGTGGCAGGTTACGGTAGTGCCACGGGAAATTATGTGCTGACAATACCTGTATGCGAATTAGTAGTAAACGGGGATTTTGAAACTACAATAACAACAGACTGGAATCTATGGTATCTGCCGCATCCGAATGAAGGGCATTGGAATCTAACAGGAGGATACATATATACAGTTGGAGCCTGGTATAATGTAGAATCATATTTACAAATTGCCCAGCCTGACAGTGCTTTGAACAGAATACTCCCAGGAATAGAATCTGACTACGATTTGGGCATAGTTCCCGGAAGAGAGTATCAGGTTCAGTTTGATATAGGATACGTTCACATAATACCTAGTGAATTCAGATCTGATGGAGCATATGCAACGATTGGAGGAGTAGATATTCCCATTGCTTATGTTGGGCATTACAATGAAACAATAACTGCTGAAACTACGGGGAATCTTCAATTTGTAATTCCACCTTATGCATTACCTCGTTTCCAGGTAGATAATGTTTCTGTTATGGACTTGGAATACTGTTTTTAAATATCTGGAGCAGAATGCTCTTGACAATCCAGATATTGAGGCTGGCAATTAGATACGGGTAGTGGAATATAAACCTTAGTTTTATACTAAAAGATAAGTGTGGCGCATTAAGCCTACTTTCTTTTAACTACAAGATACAGGTCAGCGCCGTTTTTCCCTTGTCCCTGCAGCCGTAGTTTCGTTCCTTCTTTTGTTCTGGGGGGAATTTTCACATGAAGAACCTTGCCATCTCTTTTGGTTATTTTTTTGCCTGTTCCTTTTATAAGTTCTTCCGCAGTAAAGGAAATATTCAAATATACATCTTGGCGACTAATCGTTTGTCTGCCTGTATGAAACAGCGAATCGAAAATATCGTCCAGATTGATCGCCTTAAAGGTCTGACCACTGCCATCGTTTATAACAGTTACTCTTGTTCGTGTTCTGCCGCCGGGACCAGAAATATTGGAGAAAAGGTCGTCAAAACCTCTGACCCCGCTGCTTCTTCCAAAACCATCAAAAACATCTTTTACATTACCGAAATCAAATCCCTTAAAAATATCTTC
>JAGLSL010000014.1 GCA_023135785.1 bacterium | reverse complement strand
ACCTCAGCGAGATTTATGAAGATTGTATGCGGTAAAAGTAATTTCGGCAGGGGCGTTGGAATCAAAGATATAGAAATAACAGGTCCAACAGGATTGATAACACTGGAAAAATATTACGAGATAATGGCTGGGCAATCACCTGCTTATTATCCTAGATGGTTGTCGAAGGAACAAGCGTATTGGAATACTATAGGGGTTGAGGGCGATGAAAACGAGGCCATTATCTGTGAAGACGGCACAATTGAACCGCACAAAAGGGGTTTCAGCGTCATACCATTTATGCATTTGGATGGCAAACTAATTACGAGAGATAATGCCGAAGTAACACAATCGCTTGAAAATGTTTATCTGCCAATTCCCTGCGTCAAATGGAATTACGACGATGTCGAAATGGACGTAAAATTATTTGTTTATGGCAAAAGGAACGAATCCATTGCTTATGTTCGGTATAAGGTTGAAAACAAAAGAAAGGATAATGCGTCAGGCAAATTGTTCCTGACCATTCGTCCGCTTCAAATATTTCCGCCATGGCAAAACGGTGGCGGATTTTCGTATATTAATAAAATAGAATATTCGAATAATGTGATAAACATAGATAACAATATCACGATGCACCGTAAAGAAGGACGAACGGTTAATAAATTCAAGATATTTCCATTAGTAAAACCCGATATATTCGGCTCTGTTGCCGGCGGTGAATGTTTGAAGTTTCCATTTAAGGTTCCTTCTTCGCAGGGACTCAAGGGAGATATTACCACTTTTATAGAAAAAGGAATTGTTCCGAAAGAAACAAATATAGAAGATGCCAAAGGGTTTGCGTCATCTGCGTTAGGATATGATTTTGATTTGAAGCCGGGCCAAAGCAAAGAATTTTTTATGGCTATACCGCTTCACGATAAAATGCCGAGCTTGAATGCGAGAATGAGTAGGCGCAGGGTAAAGGCAGGGTTTGAAAAAATTCTTGAAAAGAATATCGCTTACTGGGAATCAAAGGCAAGCGGAGTTGAAATCGATATTCCTGAAGAGGATATAATAAACACATTAAAATCGTATATTGCGTATAACCTGATAACCAAGGACGGTCCTGCATTACAGCCGGGCGCAAGAAGCTATGAGAAGTCCTGGATACGTGATGGCGGAATGGCAGCTACTGCGTTATTGAAGATGGGCATAACTGCCGAGATAAGGGAATTTATTGATTGGTTTACAACTTTTCAAGAGGAGAGCGGATTGGTTCCACCAATCATTGATACCAAAGCCGAAGACCCCTTATGGGAAGAAAAGTCGCCGCATAATTTGATAGAATATGATTGTCAGGGCGAGTATATTTATACTGTTTTCGAATATTATAAATTCACGAGAGACAAAGATTTTCTCAAGGGCAAACTCATCAATGTAAAGAAAGCACTGGAATATCTTGTGTATTTAAGGAACCAGACGCTTACGCCGGAATTTAAGGATGGGCCTGCTGAAAAAAGAAAATATTATGGCATTCTTCCTCCATCCAGGAGCCATGAAGGATACGGTTGTGAGTATTCCTACTGGGATGATTTCTGGGGGCTTAAGGGCTGGAAGGACGGCAGGGATATTTTTACTATCCTCGGAGAAGATGAATTAGCCAAATGGGCTGATAAGGAATACAACGATTTCAAGAAATGTTTTTATGATTCAATAAAAGCAACCAAAGAGTTTTTTAAGGTTGATTATATTCCAGCCAGCGCCTCCCTTGGCGATTTTGACCCCACTTCTACAGCAGTAGCTATTATGTATTGCGATGAGCTGGTAAATTTACAAACGCCGGAATTTAAGCCATGGTTGAAGTTCACATTTGATAAATATTACAAAGATTTATCGAGCAGATTCGAACCTGATGCGAAGTATTGCTTTACACCTTATGAATTAAGAACTACACCAGCTTTGTTTTATATGGGAGAGAAGGATAAGGGGCTTGATTTATTGAGGTTTATGCTCAAATGCAGAAGGCCGCTTAAATGGAATCAGTTAGCGGAGGTTGTGAACAGCGATTATCGTTTCCCGGGTTATTTTGGCGATATGCCTCATACCTGGGTTGGCGCCGAATATATAAACAGCGTTCGCAGTTTGTTTGTTTATGAAACAGGAGACAGATTGATTCTTGGCCACGGTATTGATGGAAAGTGGCTTGAAAGAAAAGAAGGTATTTTTGTAAAGAATATGGCTACCTATTATGGAGATATAAGTTACGCCATGAAAAAAGACGGAGATACCATAACAGTAAAAATTTCCGGCAAAGCGAAGCCGCCAAAAGGTTTTGTGTTTAAGTCGCCATTTTTGAATAGGAAAATTAAGACGGTAAAGATTAACTGGAAAGCATGGAACAGATTTACCGGTGATGAAATATTCTTTGATAAATTACCGGTGTCGCTGACTATTAGTTACTGATAATACAGAACCTGAAAAGATGTGAGATGTAAATCTTTCCGTTAGGGACAAATAAACCCCTGACATGGCAAAATAGTAAGTAGGCAAAGGTTGGGCAACGATAGGAAAAGCATAAAACAAGTATTATTGCCCTATAGTAAAAATGGTTCAAAAGTTGTTTTAGAATCGGGTTGGAATTGGGGATTGCTTCAGGATATATACAGTGGCTATATAGACAAAGTTAAAGTTGCCCATCCTTTAAAAGTAAGGGCAATAGCGGAAGCGAAAATAAAGACAGACAAAATACCAAGAGATTCTAACAGCAGACACATACAACAAGTATTAAGACAGAGGCTGTTTTTAGTAAGACTTAAGACAATGGTAAAAAGAATTCATAACCTTATAGACAGGCAGGAAAATATTAGAGAAGAAGCTCTATTGTTTAGCGATTTATTTGGAGCAAAGATGTTATTGAGATATGAGATAGATAATATCGAACGTTTCCCGACATCAGATAAATTATGTTCTTATGCAGGACTTGTTCCATTCACATATTCTTCAGGTGCTAAAACCGAACATGGCAGAATAATAAAACAGGGGAATAAATACATAAGATGGGCATTAATAGAAGTGGTAGTGCCGGCAATAAAAGCTGATACTCAGATGAGAAGTTTTTACTATTCAATGAAGGCAAAGAAGGGTTCCAATTCAGCAAAAGTAACCACAGCCAGAAGGCTTTTAAAGATAGTATATTAGGTTTTGAAAGAAGAATAGATTTTATAGAACACAGAACTTAAGAACTGTTCTGGTTACCTCCTAACGCTCTGACGTTATGTCGGGTCCAGGTCGTTGGAGGCGTTCTTAAATAGGTTAGAGGGGCATGTGTCACATTTTACGATGTGTTCTGACGTATCAGAAAGATGATTAATAGGTTATCCCTAAAAGATGCATGGTTGTATAAATATAACTAACAGTAGTGTAAGAATTACTTGCACTATATTATCAAAGGAGGCAAGAAAACGGAAAAAATAAACGTTTCAAAAAAAGGAGGGATGAGATATGATAAGTAAAGTTAAGATTCTTCGAAAGAGTCCGAAACTCTTTGGAGTCTTCGGACAAGATTTCCCGAAGAGGCGGGTGAGTAGTGGTTTCACGCTGATAGAGCTTCTTGTGGTAGTAGCGATTATAGGAATTTTGGCAGCGGTTCTGCTTCCTGCATTAGGCAGAGCGCGTGACTTGGCAGTGAGGGCAAGATGTATGAACAATCTGCATCAACTTATGCTTGCGAACATATTATATGCAGGCGATTGGGACCAATACCTGCCGGGAGTAAGGGGTACCAATATGTGGGATAGTCTTGTGGCAATTAACGCGCCTGCAGGTTGGTCCCCTACCAATGTAGACCCATACGGTGATCACCGCGGTCTTCTTGCCACAGGTGGTTATAATCTTAACCCCGACTTCTGGAAATGCCCAAGCGCCCAGGCTCGATATCCCAAAGTAGGAGGCGGTGGAGCAGAGGGACTCAGGGATCGCCAGTATGACTATACTTGTTCAGTCCCTACATGGAGGAAACCATACGATTCTACCATAGACGCAAATGGGCTGGTGGATGAAACTAGATTTAGCTGGTATGGAGATGCTGGTGCTCCGCTTGCACTCTCTTCCGATCCTTTTAACTGTCATCGAAAAATTACAACGTTTCCGGGACCAAGTCAAACAGTGGTATATGCTGAAGAGAATACGGGAATGGTGCCAAGTGGCTGCGACGGGTCGGGGGATAGAATCGACGATCCCAGTTTATCCGCTACGAATGTTGTTGAACCACGCCATCTTAATGATTCTACTGCAGGATGTTTGGATGGGCATGTGATTCTTATTAAAAGCAGCACATCAAACTGTACGGGGGGTATATGTAAATATGCTCAAAATTGCCCAAAGAGGATACACCTAATGCCTCAATACTGCCCATTCCCTGGATGGACAGCTGGTGGTTACTAAATAAGACTTAAACGATTCAATCTGCTTGAAGAAGGGGGAGTCCCGACGTTACGTCGGGACTCCCCCTTCTTATTGTTTAATTTCTTTTCTAAACCGACAATACGTTCAGATAATTGTAGTTGCCGATTGAATGGCATGATTAAAAGATATATGGTAGAAATACAATAGAAATATGTAGTAAGAAACAATTTATTTCCATGTATATCCATTATATTTCTATATCAGTTAAACAAAGCCGTCTATAAATGGGCAACTACGAAACAAAGAAAGTAAAGCGTTTTTTACTGTTAATTATCGAATTTTTCCAGCGTCATTGGATTAAATCTGTTCTTGGCGAATATATACCAGGCGCAGACCGAAATAAAACCTTTGTTCGGGTTGACCCAGTCATAACCGCTTGTTTTATTGGCTGTGTAGGGCAGGGCTCTGGTTTTTTTGCCGTCGATAATTCTGTCAATCAAAAGGCCATCAAGCTGATTGGAGTAAAAATAACCCCTTTGTTTATCGCCATAGGCAAGGTATGCGCAGGCAATATGTCCTGTTCCGTCGAGCCAGATATTGTTTGCATTAATGTCTGGTCCGTGATAAAAACCCATAACTTTTTTGCCGTTAATTGTGAGAGTTTTGCGGTATCTCAAATCATAGTCGGGAATATCAAGCAGATAAGCGTAATCTTTTCCATAAGCCAGAGTTCGCCAGGTATATAAATCAAGCGGCAAATTTTTATTGTTACCGAATTGCCGGTCGAGCCAGGTTTTGATTTTGCCGGCCATTTCATCATTACCAAGAATTTTGAACAGTGCATAGCAATCAACATTGCCTTCGGGATGACCGTGTCCTTCGTGCAGTTTTTTATCGCCCTTTCGCCAGCCGTGCTGAATATATCCACCACCTTCGGGGTCATCTGTGTACCAGGACACTAAAAGCTCCATTATTTTTTTTATTATGTCTGCATAACGGTCTGATTTGTATGTTTTCTCATAATGCTTGTATGTATACATCAGCCAGACCATATCACCCATCCAGCGGTCTGATCTTCCGGGATTGTGATATGCTATGACTTTTATTGTTTCACCGGGCGCAGCTAATCCTTCTGTATGAAGGTCGGGACTGACTACGTTACTGTCTCTCATAGCGACATATTGGAAAAATCCGCGACCTTCGCCGTTGTAGTAGAGATTTTGTAGCATCTGGTCCTGATTATTTTTATCGGTCGCGTTGGCATAAAAATCAAGGATGCGTTCGGCTCTCTCTCTTTCGCCTTTGAGTATGAATGCCATTGCAACAAGTGAATTATTGAATGTTTGGGCTTCCAGGTCTTCCATAGAAGGCAAGAGTTGTTTTTCCGGAGAAGATGTATCCTGAATGATCTTTAGATACTCTAATACAAGCGGATCTTCCGGCAGCATTTTTTCAGCTCTTCTCTGGGCAAATCCAACCCCCACCATCTTAGCATTCGGGTCAATTGTTGATCCGGGTTTTGGTTTTATTGGCAGTGTTGTAACAGTGTTTTTGTCGGCAAATCGAATGTTTTTTATCCATACTTTGCCTGAACCTGTACCTGAGAAGCAAAACTCAAGCAGGGAAAGCTTATCGAAATTATCGTCTTTTCCACCCCAGGCGTATTCTAAATTCCTTAGAGAAACCGCCGTTTTAGTCCAATTTTCGTATTTACCGGCCAAACTGTATTTTGCCCAGAAAATAGAACCGTCGCTATCGATAAATTTTATTTCTATATTCGAACCGGCATTGGCTTTGATATCAAAACTGATGGGTGTTTCCGGACTGGGCAGTTGTCCTATAGGTAACTCCATTTTTACCCAGCTTTCTTCGTCTCTTAATTTATAATCGGCTTGAATTGCCTTGTCTCTGCCATCCTGAACTGTGCTTAATTTTAGCGCGCAGCCCTGATCCTGTGTCTCGATTTTCCAGGAATTTATATTGCCCCAGCTGTTTTGCCTGGTAGTGCATCCGGCTGTGAGGACAAGGAAACAGGCGATAGCGATAAACAGTTTGGAAGTTGTGGAACTTTTGGCATTGGCTGACATAACTTAAGTCCCTCCATAGTGACCAAATCCCACCTCGGAGGTGGGTTAAATCAATCGGCAGCTACAACTCTTTAAAATTAAGTTCCTAATTACCAATTTCTAATTCCTAATGAAATGCCCAATGTCGAATTCCTAAATTAGGAATTCTCTTAGTCTTCAGTCTTTGGTCTATAGTAGTGGCAAACTCGACCACTACACAAATGACAATAAACAGAGCCGATAAATCGGCAACTACAATTATCTGAACGTATTGTCGGGTTAGAAAAGAAAATGAACCCCCTCTGTTTGCTTGTGCAAACGGAGGGGGTAATTGTTTAAGTCTTATCTAATAACCACCGGCTGTCCATCCAGAGAATGGGCAGTATTGAGGCATCATATGTGCCCTCTTTGGGGAACTTTTGTTATAGGCAGCGTTAAGGCCTGAAGGTTCGCCAGCTGCACAGCCCGACAAGCTACTCGGAATAAGAATCACATGCCCGTCTAAACATCCTGCGGTGGAATCATTGATATGACGCGGTTCAACCACATCCGACCAACATAAATATTGGTCATTGATTGTGAGACCTGCCCCAAAGCATCCGCTTGGCACCTTTCCCGTGTTCTCTTCAGCATAGACTATTGTTTGGCTCGGGCCCGCAAATGTTGTAATTTTCCGCGATTTAGTTGTTACTAATTCTAAACTGGACAATTCGCTCTCTATCATCATACCATTGGCGTTAAGCCCGGCGTTATATGGTCGACAGAATGTGGGCCAACTCACAGTATAGTCACATGCTCTGGGATTTCCATCCGGAGTATTCGGATATAGAGCCTGGGCGCTTGGACACTGAAAGTAGTCAAGGTTAGTCAGATAACCGCCTGTATAAAGCTTACCGGTCATGACCTTAGCCGCACTTACACACTGGCTACCAGCACCGTCACACTGACTAATACCATACGGTCCTGGGAGATATTGGTCATTATCGTTCGCATAGAGGATATTAGAAAGTATCAGCTGATGCAGATTGTTCATACATCTTGCCCTTACTGCAAGGTCACGCGCCCTGCCTAACGCAGGAAGTAGCACTGCAGCCAGAATTCCTATAATTGCTACTACTACAAGAAGCTCTATTAGAGTGAAACCACTTCGAATTGCGGAATTTCGAATCTTAACTCTACTTATCATATCTCATCCCTCCTTTTTTATATTCTTTACCCCGTTTTTAAATTCCTCTGATGCCACGTCAAAACTGATTTCTAACCAGGATTTACTGTGATAATTATTACAGGTAAGCATATCATATTTGTCAAGGAACTGCGCATTTGTTTTTACACTTCCTCGTGTTGCCGGGTAGAGCAAATATGCGGATATTTGCTCTATCGTTTTCTCGTGAACGGATTGGAGCCACTCCATTTCTTGGGTGCGTATGTGCAGAAGCCCGCCTAAGAAGATTAGCAAAGCTATCAGAATTCCGTTCAAAGCGAATGCAAACCCCGTTAGAGATAGATTCGCCTTTAGGCGACCGTCAGATATCTGTGGCGTCTTATCTCTAAACGGGGCAAATTTAGGGATAAAACGATTGAATAATCTTCTATATCCAGATAGTCGTGGAGTTGCAGTTCTATCTAATCTACTCTCTAATTTTTGCCAATAGTTTTCCCAGTATTCTTCGGAAGGTTTTTCTTTGACTTTTAGTTTGAGCAGGTTATCTATTTTAGTCATAGTGTCAAGCTCATCCATACACTTTTGACATTTAGCAATGTGTTCCTTAATTGAGTCTGTATAAGTGAACTTTAACGAATTGTCCAAGTAACTCGATAAAAGCCTCTGTACTTTCTCACACTCCATTTCTATTCACCTCCTCATTATATTAGATAGGCTGTCACGAAACTTGTTCCAGCCTATGATTACACAGATTTCAAAAGGGATTACACAAACAATACCGACGATGTTTTTAATCTGTGTAATCTGAATTTAATAATCTACGTGATCATTGCTCACTATATTAGACAACAAAACTTAATTTTTCTTTGAGTTTATTTCTCGCTTGAAATAAACGCCAAGACACAGTCTTTTCCCGACAACCCAAAATTTGCGCTATCTGTCTATGAGGCAAACCTTCGAGGAGCGCCAATTCTACTACCGCCTTTTGCTTCAGCGGTAAAGAATCTATGGCTTTTGTTATTTCTTTATTTAATTCGCGATTCTCTGCAATTTTCTCCGGGTTAGAGGTGTTTTCAATAGAAATATTTTCATCTAATGTAAATATTTGTCTTCTCCCCATTTTCTTCAGGTGATTGATTGTCATGTTCATAATTATTCTATATAACCATGTGGAAAAAGAGGATTTCTCTCGGAAGTTGCCGATTGATTCATACGCTTTGATAAAAGCTTCTTGAGAAAGGTCGTCTGCGTCAGTATGATTATTAGTCATCCGATAAGCTACAAAATAAATTTGCTGCTTATATTTTTGCACCAACTCGCCAAACGCATCCCTATCGCCGGACTTAACTCTCCTAACCAACGCTATGTCTTGTTCTGTTTTCATAAGGATATCTGATTACAGAAAAATGTCATTGTGAGCCGAAGGCAAAGCAATTACACGGAGATTGCTTCGGCTGTGCCTTGCCCCTAGAAATTGCCCTTAGAGATTGCAAGGCAATCTCAAGGACTTTAGTCCCGGGAATCTGAAAGATTCCTCGGGGCAACGACCTTTTAGGTCGGATTGCCACGCTTCCCGCCACTGAAACATTGGCGAGGTCGCTCGCTCCTATAAATTCTTTGGATTTCACGAGGCAATGACAACAGTGTTGTCACCCTATAAATCTACTCACTACTTAAGTTAGACAATTTTCCCGTTAAATCCTTTGACCTCGTTAGAGATAGTCCGCTACTGTATTAATGGCGAGACGTAAATCAAACTTAATGTTAGATATTGTATTTTCTTTTACTTCTAGACTGACATGGATCATAGCATTTCTTTTTAATCTCTATCGGGGTTGGCTCGCCCGATGTAACTTCCCATCCCACCTCGTAGGTGGGTTAAATCAATTGGCAGCTACAACTCTTTAAAATTAAATTCCTAATTACCAATTTCTAATTCCTAATGAAATGCCCAATGTCGAATTCCTAAATTAGGAATTCTCTTAGTCTTCAGTCTTTGGTCTATAGTAGTGGCAAACTCGACCACTACACAAATGACAATAAACAGAGCCGTTCAATCGGCAACTACAATAAAATTAGAAATATAATGGAAATAGATAGAAATAACACCTTGATATAGGTCGAAATAAGGTGGAAATATATTGAGATACATTGTCATTATTCTTGGTTTTTTGCTTTGTTTTATAGTATGTAATTTTTTTGGTTTTCAATCCTTTAACAACATATATCTATTGTATTTCTACCGTATATCCATTTATATCTACCGCATTTCTATCGCATATCTTTTTTTAATCATGCTGTTCAATCAGCAACTATAAAATAACCCCATCCCACCTCGGAGGTGGGGTGGGGTTAGAGTCCATGCAAATTCATGGTCATTTCGGAAAAATTAAGGATTGACGGCCTGAGCTTTTCTTCTCTCTTCAAGCAATGCTTTAACCTCATAAGCTCGATTTTCAGTAAGAGGATATTTAGTTAGAATTAGTATTGCTGCTATGCATAACACTGTAGGTATACCTATCTCCCAGAATCTAAGCCAAAACATGGTGGAAGCTGTCTGCTGGGCAAAATTTGCATCATATCCTGTTAGTTTTAGAAGATATCCACTAATAATGCATGCTATAGAAACTCCTACCTTCCACCACCATCCGTAGACTGCATAATAACTGCCCTCTCTTCTTTTTCCTGTTACAAGTTCATCCTCGTCACAGATATCAGCGTTCATAGCATTGACAAGCGTGAAACACATTACCATTCCCCAGGATAATAGAACGGTAGGTATCGCCACCAGCCAAGGATATGTCTGGTTATAACATACGATTTTTAAAAGCTGAGCAAGTATGAGAATTGAAAAGGAGAATATAACGGTCTTTGTTTTGCCCAAACGGGAAGATACCCACATCATGGGGAATACACCAGCAAGAGCAGTCACCGCCCAGATTGTTCCCATCCATCCCATCATTCCGGACGCAGCAACTTTATCACCGGAATACACAAAATACATCATTATAAAATTACTAAAACCCATAACGAACTGGAAACCGACTATTACCAGCACAAAAACAATTACCAGCATCATAAATGTGCGATTCTTATAGGTGATTTTAAAACTTTCCCAGAATGCCATTTTCTTTTGTTTTTTAACCTGTTCAGTCTTAGTTTCTTTACATGTAAGAACGCATATGATTGCTGCAATAATCAGAATCAGCCCCATCCATATACATACCCACTTCATGCCTTCGATTGGGTCTTTAAACATAGACCTGTTTGCGAAATAATACAGCCAGGGCGATGCAATGGCAGCTATATTCCCAATGAAACTGGCATATGCAAATAGTCGTGTTCTTTCATTGTAATCGTTAGTCATTTCAAGGCCTAATGCGCCATGAGGCACGCCGTAAATAGTAACAGCGGTATAAAAAATCAATGATGACACTAAGAAATAACCGAACATCGCATTTGCACTCCATTCTCGGGGCACCATGAATATCATCGCAAATGTAATACCAACCAGAATACCTCCTATCAGGATATACGGAAGTCGCCTGCCGAATCGGGAGCGAGTGTTATCGGAAAGATTTCCAACCAGAGGGTCTGTGATCGCATCCCATAATCTCGGTATCGCCGCTGCAAACCCGAGAAGAATCGGGCTGATTTTCAATAAATCAATGTAAAAAAGGCCGGTTAGCTGCATCAAAGAATTAACTGCTACAATTGTGACTACGGCACCGATTCCATAACCAAACTTTTGGATAAAAGGGAGTCGGTCCTCCTTAGCAGTAATATGATGTTGTTTTATATCCATATCTTCTCTCTCCTTTCTTTGTTTAATAGGGCATCACAAGAGCGTTGCCCTTGATTACACCGATTAAAAACATTGTCGCTATTATCTGTGTAATCATATGCTGGAACGAGTTTCGTGACAGCCTATGATTTAATTTATCCTTTGTATAACAGTTAAAGACTAATTTTTATCGTATTGCTGCTATTCTTATTAAGAACCATTTTCAATTTAGAATCTTCAATGCTTGCGCCTCCCAAGCGGTATGGATTATCTTCTCTCTTAAACTCAATGCCTGAGCCGTTAATCTCAATTTTCTTTACGCCATTATTTTCACCACTAACACTGTAGAGCAGTTCAGTACCACAACTGTGCAGTTTCATTTTTGCTGCAAGCCTATCGAATTCTTTTGTCATTACCGGGTCAAAAATTGTTTTGCCGCAATTATAGCGAATTCCCAGTAAATAATCTATTACAAATCTGACAAACATTCCTGAGCCGCTTGAATACACCCTCCAGCCGCCTTTTAATGCGATTTTGCCGGCTATTAAATCTTCGTAATGTTCGTTTACTTCATAACGTGTTGCAAAATCGCCATCGGAACTACTGTAATAACAATTCGACTGACGGATGTCTGCCTGCGGAATAATTTTTTGTATATCGATTGGTACAACCTGACGTAATGCCTTTACAAATTCCTGTGTATGGCCTAATTTAGCCATCGCCTCAACGTATCTCAAATGTGCATGAGTATACATAATTCCAATTTCGCGACCGAAGAAAGATGAACTTTCTGCTCGCTTGAAATATGTTCGCAATCCGCCATTGTATTTTACTGGTCTGTCCATCAGCCGTGCGCCGTCAGGGCCTTTCAAATGTTTCTCTATAATTTCAGCATGTTCTTTTGCCTGTTGTGGCGTAAATATACCGCTTATTATTCCGCGAATCATCGGCAGCAGACGGTAATGAATACCGGTTGTGCTGTCGGATGGATGTAAAAGTAAATCTATTTTATTTCCTTCACCCACCAGACCAAATCCGGCTACCACACCATCTTTAATGAGTAAGCGGCTAAAATCCTTTTGAATTTCATCACACAGTTGACCAATTTCTTTTGCAATTTTCTCGCGACCGCAATTATTGCAAACTGTTTCAAAAGCTTTGAATGTTTGATAGCTAAGGCAAACCGTCCATGAACTAATCATGCGTTTTTTGAGCTTCTGGTTTACCGGTTGCATTGAATCGTTCCAGTCGCCATCGCTGTAATTTACCAGCTTTGTTCCGCTGACAAAACGCGTGTCTTTTATGTGTTTGATTATGCGGTTAATGTGTTCTATTACAGTTTCGTTTTCGTTTGAGCCATTGTAATACGGCTGCGATTCGTTCAAAAATTCATAATCGCCGGATGTACAAATATATTCGCACGCAGCAAGAACCGGCCAGAAAATCACATCGCCATGCGATTCGCCCGCTCTGATATTTTTATAGCAGTCGAACATCCACCATTGCGACCAGTTGCCATCGAAATTTTGATTTGCAAAAATAGTAGCAAGCGTTTTTCTTGCAGCAGCGTAGTGTCCTTGAGCTAGCAGCATTTCTATCGGCCCCTGACAAATATCTCTTGTTCCCCAGGCCGCTCCACCGAACTGCTCTAATCCATGCGGCGTAAGATAATGAATATGTGCATTTTGCACGAACCACGGCAGCATATGGCTAATTGCAGATATTGCTTCGTTTTCGCCCTGCTTTGACAAATCAAATCCGCCGAAAACATTTTCCTGGACAGATTCTGTTTGTGACAAATCTTCTTTTACAAGACGGCCATTAATTCGCATTGTAAATTTATTTGTTTCAACTAATTTTATAACAAAGAAATTCAAAGCTCGGCTTTTTCCATCAGCAAAAAGCAATTCATCTGCGCCGGTTTTTTCAACTGCATTTGGTGTTTCGATTTGCAATTGGAAAAAACCATCCGGAAACATTCTTGCAAGCTCGCTTTTTTCGCCTGGCAGCATTTTAAAACTATTTGGTTTATCAGAAACAAGCTGCCAATCGTGTTCATTTGTAAGATTATTTGAAATCAGCCATTGGGGCGCAGTTCCCTTTAGAACATTAATTCCAAGTGTAAGTTCAGCCGAATCAGGCGAAGCAGCTGACAAAATTTCAAATATCAAATCGCCTTTTTTGTAAATCCATCTGCATTGATTGATAGACATTTCGAAAGCTGATGGAACAGCGAGTTGATAGTATTGGCCGTTTTGCAAAATGAAGATTCGCTGACCTGTGTGGCGGACTATGTTTAGCGCACTGCTGTTTACAGTCGTAAGGCGGTTAAAGTTGACATTGCCCTGCGTAATATGCGATTGGAAAACACCAAACATAAAAGCCGTACAACTCATAGTTGCATCGCTGGCATTTAAGCTGTGTGAAGTTTTTATTACGTGTCCGTGCGGTCGCTGCGCAATAACTTCTTTTTCACCAAGAGCCACATGACAATTATCACCATAGAAAAACGAAAGCAATTTACCATTATGGATTTCGCTGTGTTTTCTGTTGCTGCTGAATAATTTATCAAGTTCAGCAGTCGTCAACTCATCACAGGCAAACAATGGTGACTGCGAAAACAAGCTGCCAACCGATTCAGTATAAACACAGTCCTTTTGCCATGGTTTCTGGGCGAGTTTTTTAATATTCTGCAAATCCGGCTCGAGCAATTTTAAATCATCCTGCGTAGTAGCTGCAGGATGGTTTTTGTGGAAAATACCGAAAAAACCAAAATCTTTTTCCTGTCCCGATTTCAAAATAACAGGTTCAGCTTGCAAGGCAATCAAACCGAATTCCTGTTGAGACAATCCACCAAATTCAGATTGCGAAAGTGCCTCAGCCAAACCCGTTGCCTTATAATTTGTGCCAAAAAATTGCATACCATCTGTTGAAAAACTTTTTGTTTTACCAATTGAGCCCAATGCCAGCCAGGGCACGCAGCCCGGTCCATGCTCATTTTGACGGCAGCAAACAATCGTGCCAACTTCTTTGTGATTGAGTGGTTTATAATCGGTGTACTGACTTATGTAGGATTCGTTTTTTTCATTTCCATCGGCGCAGGAAAGCCCAACATCCTGAAC
>JAGLSL010000013.1 GCA_023135785.1 bacterium | reverse complement strand
AGTTTTCCAGAGAACTGAAAAAACGCGCAAAAGCATCCTGGCAGGTGTCTTCTGCATCTTCAATGTTGCGTGTTATTCTAAACGCAGTTTGAAATACTCCAGAATATGTAAGTTTTACGAACTTCGCCATTGCTTTTTTATCTCCCTCTATGATTCTTTTTTGCAATTCGCCGAAAGTATCCAATTTAGTTTCCATCCTTTAGACGTGACTGATGATAAAAAGTTTACCCTGTTAGAGAGTAAAACTTATAACTATTTTTCTTAAGTGCAGGAACGGGGTTGACACCCACATAATAATATAGTAGCATACCGCTTAAAATAATTAGGATACGAGTATAACAAAATAAAAAAATGTCTACGAAATCTTCTTTAAAAAGAGCAAGGCAGATAAAAGAAAGAAATGTCAGGAATAAAAGAGTAAAAAAATCTTTTAAAACGGCAATCAAAAAGCTTGAACTTGGGATCAAAGAAAAAAAGGATATCCAAGAATTGAATCCTCTTCTTACTAAGGCTGTTTCTTTGATAGACAAAGCTGCTAAAAAAGGAGTTCTTCATAAAAATACCGCAGGAAGAAAGAAATCTCTGATTAGTAAAAAAATCAAAAAACATTTGGCTAAATAGCAAAAACCTGCCGAAAATCTATTTTGTAATTCTAAAGAGCAGTAGCTCCATACTCAATTCCGGTTCGCCACCTCTTTTTATTTGGATATCCGTATCAAGTAAAAGATTAAAACATGCTTTCAAATCTTCCCAACTGAAAGTTTTTGTATGGGCGAGGAATTCATTTCTTTTGAAATATGGAATTTTTGCCTGCTCCAATGCCTTGTAATTATTAACTCCCTTTAAAATCAGAGCTTTTGTTTCCCATAGTTTTGCGAATTGCCATCTCAACATCCCTATAATCTGTTGCGGAGAGGTTTGTCCGGATAATAGCATTCTCAATATATTTAAACTGCGATGCGTATTTTTTTTGCTTATATTGTCTATTAATGCGAAAACATCGTATGTTTTAATGTCTATTCCAATTTCTTTTATATCTTTAAGCCCTATGATTTCTTTGTCTTTGGCGTAGGCGATTAATTTATCTAATTCCCTTACAAGAAGCGAAAAGTTTACCCCGGTATTTTCTAAAAGCAGAGAAAATGTATCTGAATCTATGCGTTTATTGTCTTCTTTTAGCCGTCTTGCCGCCCATTGTCTAATTTGAGGTCGAGTAGGTTTTCTGAAAAGAACTACTCTGCCATTTTTTGATATAAGCTGCCTTAGTGACGCCGAAATTTTAGAACCGGAAAGAATAAAACAATTTGTTGATGGGATTTTGTCCGTATTTTTACCCAATTGCGTTATAATTTTCGAAGGTAATTCTTCGGCGTTTTTTATTACTATTATTTTTAATTGCGATAAAAACGGCAGTGAAAAAAGGGAATGGAAAAATTCTTTAGAGTCTATTTCTTCAGCGTAGTGAGTACTCCAGTTAAACTCTGGATAATTTATTTTTTTCTTTAAACTTTGTAAAAAGTCATTTTTAAATACTTCTGCTTCTCCCTCCAGGAAATAAATTTTTGCGAAATTTTTATTTTCAAATGCTTCCAAAATTTCATCTATTTTCATATTGCACCAAAATAAATCAGTTCGGAATTAATCGAAATACTATGGAAATATATTGAAATATAACTAAAACAATACTTTGAAATACATTGTTCCTATTCTTAGTATTTTGCTTTTTAAAAGTTTCCAATTCTTTAGCAATATATTTCTATTGTATATCTACTGCATTTCTACGGTATTTCCAGTTTTTATTTTGTCACCATGGCTCTGTAATTCTTTCGATTATGCTGCGAGCCGTTTTTTCCGCTACCCATTTAGTTACCTCATCTTCCGTTTTTGCCAGACTACCGGCGAGAAAATAGTTAACCGATTCGCTTTCTTTGAAATCCCCTTTCCATAATATTTCTTTTTGGGGTATAGACTCAAAGCGGACACTGATTTCTATAGTTAAACTTCCTCCTATGACGTTATCCTCTTCGTCATAAATCAATGGAGATCTTTTGAAATCTTTCACCTCGCCAATTAAGCTGGCTTGAGCATTTTCTTCATTAGTAAGTTTAAAAGTGCTGTCAAGGATAATTTCTTCCCTCATTGCGTCGGTTACGATGGCAGAAATACCGGGATAATAAGTTGAGTTTTTAAATGTTGGTACATAGATAGTTTTCAGGTCTTCTCTTATTGGGGAAAAAGGTTTATATCCGCATCCGGTTGAAAATAATGCGACTATGGCAAAAAAAACAACAAAAACATAGCAAGTTGTGAATCTAATTTTTGTTTTCATTCTTGAGAATATTGTCTAGACGGGACTTGGAATATTTTGCCCAGATTGAATCAGGGGATTTTTCTATAATTTGCAGGTAATATATTTTTGCCGCGTTTGGCTCGTCGTTTTTTTCATAAAACCTCGCAATCTCATAAATTCTTTCGATTTTTCGGTCGTTTAGCTTTTTTAGTTCGGCTTTTGCGGCATTGGAAAATTCGCTTTCAGGATATCTGTTGACAAAATCTTCAAGATTTTTTATTGCATTTTCAAAAATTTGTTCACTGTTGGGGAATTTTATAGATTCTTTTAACCAACATATGGCTTTTAGATATTCGGCTTCTTCAATCCATGCAGAATCGGGATATTGTATGGAAAGTTTTCCAAATTCAGCTCTGGCTGTTTCGTATTTGCCAAGTTTCATATAACAGTCGGCTATTCTAAACTGCATTTCATCGACTTTTTCATAATAAGGATAATTTTTAATAGCCATTTGGTAAATATTTGCGGCTTTTTCCCAACTGCTGATAGCAAAAATTCCTTTGGCTTTTTCTGTTATAGACATATTCTCTGATTTTTTGTTGTAAAAGTAATCGGCAATTTTTTTCTGTTTTTCTATAATTTCTTTTAGTTTGTTCGTAGAAGGAAATTTATCAATTACTTTTTGGTAACTTTGGCAGGCTTCATATGGAAGCCCTAGTTTTTCCTGACAGTCCCCAATCATGAATTGTGATTCAGATGCTTCTTGACTTGTAGGGAAGTTTTCCAGTATTTTCTGAAATTCTCTTAATGCGTTTTCATAGTCGCCCGTTTTGTAAACATCCATTGCTAATGTCCATTGTTCTAAAGAAGTCTCGGCAACGTAATATTTTGGGTTTGTCCATTTATTGGTCTCTGACGTCCATTCCCAATAAGCAAAAATTTTACCGACAAAAAACATACAGCAAATGCCGATGAATAACGTTAGAAAAATTATTTTTTTCATTTTTTTATATTTCCATTTTCCTCACGAAAGAAATATGATAGTTAAAATACATAATGCTTTTCTCATTTTAGGAGCGGGCGAGGGGATTCGAACCCCCAACATCAAGCTTGGGAAGCTTGCGCTCTACCATTGAACTACACCCGCACTAAATTCATATTTTATTGTCTTCGGGAGTATATTTATTTGTTTGCAGGTGAGAAATTTCAAAATCGTTGCTTAAAATTCCGTTAATTTTTTAAGTTCAAGAAATCTTTTCTGTATATCCTCTTTTTTTAATTTTTTAAACCTGTCTGCGCCAAATTCTTCAACGGTTAAAGACGCCGTGATTGTACCATACGCCATAGCCTTCTTCAAACTCTTATCGTTCACTTCGCCAGTTTTAGCCAGAAAGCCAATCAAGCCTCCTGCGAAGCTGTCTCCTGCTCCTGTGGGGTCTTTTACTTCTTCCAACGGATATGCGGGCAAATGCATTGTAAAAGAGCGTGTAAACAAAACAGCCCCGTGCTCACCTTTCTTAATTATGACTCCTTTTTTAACTCCTTTAGACAGGATTTTTTTGCCTGCTTTCATAAGGTTGGTTTCTCTTGAGAAATGTCTTGCTTCCAAGTCATTAAAAAGAGCAATATCCACTCTTGGAAGGATTTTAAGTATCTGGTCATTATACTTGTCTATCCAAAAGGTCATGGTGTCCCAAACTATAAGTTCGGTAGCTTTAAGTTGGTTAAGAAGGTCTATTTGAGAGGAAGGAGAATTATTAGCCAAAAACACATATTTAATTTCTTGATATTTTGGCAAAAGAGATGGTGAATAATCTTGAAGCACATTCACATAGGTTGCCAGAACCTCGCGTTCATTAGGATTATCCCCATATTTTGCTTCCCATGCAAAAGTCTTTCCCTTTTTAACCTCCACATTTTTTATATTAATCTTATTTTTCTTCAGGAAGGCCGTATGTTCATCCGGAAAATCTTCTCCTATTACGGAAACTATTATTGGAGTTGCAAAGTAGCCTGCTGATAAGGCGGCGTGTGTTGCCGAACCGCCGAGAATATTTTTTCTTTTGCCGAAGGGCGTTTCCACGCTGTCCAGCGCTAAAGAGCCAAAAATCAATATTTTGTTGTTCATTATTCCCTCCCAAAGTTTATAGTTATCAATCCTTTAGATTCTTCATTTTTATCGGATGGTAAAAATTGCCATCTTCTTAGATAGTTTATTGCTAAAAGGTCCAACTTTGCTTCGCCGGATGATTTTTCCGTTTGAATTTCTTTTACTTCGCCTTTTGCTGAAACGGAAAATTGAAGTGTTACATTAGATATTATACCTGCTTCCTGCGCCCATTGGGGCATTGGCGGATAATAACTTTGTATAACTTCCCTTTTTCCAGTTTCCCACTTAATTGGCTGTTTTTTCTCTTTCAGAGATTCTTCGGGAAGAACCCAATCGGGAAGAGATTTTCTATCTATGGTTGGTTCAAGGTCTTTCTTTAAAGAAATTTCCGTTTTATATTCTGCTATTTCTTTTGTTCTTTGAGCTAACATTTCTTCTTCTATTTGCGGCAATTTTCTTGAAGGAAGAGGTGGACGAATAATATCTATTTCGGGTAGATTGGGCGAAGGGAAAACGGAGCTGGCAGTTCCAATTCCGCGTATTATTTTATCTTTTAGAATCGAACTCTTGCCGATATAATATACTGGAACAATCTGTTTGCCGGAATCTATTTGTTTTTCATCTAATGATAAATCAAATAACAATCCCCAGAAAAGATGCCAACCGACAGAAAGAATCAGGGCTAACCCAAAAATTTTACTTAAATGCATTGTTCTGGTGGCGCTACGGGGAGTCGAACCCCGGTCTGATGGCTGAGAACCATCTGTCCTAGGCCACTAGACGATAGCGCCGATACTTAGTCTATAGCGGATAGTTTATAGCTAATAGCCAACCATAAACTATAGACTATAAACCATCAACTGTTTTTAATTAGTAATTCCGCTATCTGAACGGCATTTAATGCTGCGCCTTTGCGCAGATTATCCGAGACAATCCACAAATTTAAGCCGTTCTGGATGGAATTATCTTCTCTTATCCTTCCTACAAATACTTCATCTTTTCCGTCACAGTCAAGTGCTAAAGGATAAACAGATGATTCGGGATTATCGACTACCTTTATCCCAGGAGCACTACTTAGAATATTTTTTGCTTCTTCTGCGGATAGCTTTTTCTCAGTTTGTATGTTTATCGCTTCAGAATGTCCTCTGAATACAGGAACTCTTACACAAGTTGCGGTAACGGGAAGTTCGGGCTCTTTCATAATTTTCCTGGTCTCATTAACGCATTTGAGCTCTTCTTTTGTGTAATCGTTGTTTTCAAATACATCTATATGCGGAATAACGTTAAATGCTATTTGAGCAGGTAAAACTTTCTCAATATCTTTGGTATTATTATAATTCTTGAAATCCTTTGATACTATTGCTTTAACCTCTTCAATTAACTGCTCAACAGCTTCTTTTCCCCATCCCGAAACGGATTGGTAAGTGCTAACTACAACTCTTTGTATCTTAGCCGCATCGTGAATAGGTTTTAAAGCAACAACCATTTGGATGGTAGAACAGTTAGGATTAGCTATTATGCCTTTATGATTTGCCGCTTCTTCAGGATTTACTTCAGGTATTACCAATGGAACTTCAGGATCCATTCTCCATGCGCTTGAATTGTCTATAACAACTGCGCCTGCTTTAGCGGCTATGGGGCCAAATTTCTTACTGATACCTCCTCCTGCAGAAAAAAGAGCAATATCAACTCCTTCAAAAGAATTTTCGCCTAAAACACTCACCGGTATTTCTTCATTCCTGAAGGATACAGTCTTTCCTTCGGAGCGTTCAGAAGCAAGAGGAAGGAATTTATCTATAGGAAAATTCCTTTGCTCAAGCACTTTAGCCATCTCAACGCCAACTACACCGGTTGCGCCTACGACAGCCACATTATATTTTTCTTTTTTAATCATAAGAGATTAACTCCAAAACTGTTTATATATATTTGACCCACATTCAAAACAATAAGACTTTATTTTAAGCTTCCCATAAGAAGCAGTCGTCTAATAACGACTTATCTCTAACGGGGTGAACGAAATTCTATCAAAACTTCCGAATAATTACAAAATGCAGAAGTTCAGAAACATAA
>JAGLSL010000012.1 GCA_023135785.1 bacterium | reverse complement strand
AGATATAGAGTAGTAGAGGCGTTAGAGAAAATAGGGGGGAGTATAATACTCCTAAATTAAGGAGGCGGAGAATGAAGAAGCTAATGATAGTTAGTTTGTTAGCCGTAGTGTTGCTTCTGGGATTGGGTTTGTATTTAAGTAAAATTACAACTCTAAACGCTGGCATTTTATCTGTTAAGGAGATGAGCCTAGTCAAAGCTGGATGCATTCAGTGTAACCCTTGGGAGGAGTGTAATATAGGCGGTACAAGGTGTCGGCCAGATGGACAAAGGTGTACATCTTCGGTCAGTGCCGAAGTGTTTTGCTCTTGGCCAGCAGTTTCAGAGTATGGGACTGCTTTGGAAAATGAAGGACAACAATGTGTCTATTGCCCAACTTCTGGCTCGGGCAGAAGTTGTGTTTTTAGTTTATCATACTGTCCAGAAGATACATGCTCGTATGGTGCCTTTATCTCATGTGGGGATAGGACAGTAGGAATGTGTGAAGGAGGTGGTTGTTCATACCCCAACTATAGCGGTAGTTGTGGTTATCTTTCTACATGCAGCTAAGACATAAAATATTGGAGAAGTTAAGGAACCATTAAAGTAACAGGAAAGACGGGATAAAATGTCAAAATTTCAGAGTATAAAGGTATCTATTTTTTGGGTGGTGGTGGTGATTCTTTTTGCTCCCAGTATAGTAGCGGAAGATGTTGTTACTGTCAATGATATTGCTATGGGGATGAAATACCATCGCTCTCTAATAAAGGACATTAAATTAAATTATAGAATTGAAACTGACCTTGGCAAAAAGCCTGAATACGGAACACAAAAAGATACTAAAGAATTTAACTGGGCGCTTAAAGGTGAGAAAGAATTTTCATGGTCGAAAACCCTATATGAAGATGATGCAACTCTTGAAGAAACATTTGCTTATGATGGGGAAGTAGCTACAAGTTGGTATCATCCAAATAAAAAGGATGACCCTGGTTCAGGAAGAATAATGCTAGGTAATGAATTCCCAAGAGGTATCCTTACTCCCAAGTGTTTGGTTTTTACTATTTCCACCGAACCGTTATATTGGGACGAAGTTCTGCTTAACGGAACTGCTGAAATATTAGGAAAAGGAAAAGTCAACGGACATGAGTGCTATGTTGTGGAAGGGGAAACCAGACCTAGCCGAACATCTGTTAAATACAAAGTTTGGATTGATACTAGTAGAGGTTTTAGCCCTCTAAAATTTGAGGTGTTTATGCCCGAAAAAGGAGTAATAGTATCCTGTGATTCAATTGAATTAAAGCAATTTGCAGATGGTATTTGGTTCCCTATAAAAGGAATTGGTCGCCCAGGAGAAATCCATCCTGTTAAAGGAGCACAGTATATTTTGATAGTCGATGAAAAGAGTGTAGAAATAAACACAGGTATTCCTGATGATTTCTTTCATCTTAAATGGAAAGAAGGCGTAACTGTTTGGGATGAAATACAAGACAAGGCAATAGAGATTGGTGGAGAACCTTGCTCTGGTGGAGAGCCTTGTCCTTAATATCCGCCGACAAAGACGCAGGGGGGGGGCTCCAGATAGTAGTTCTTCTTATATAAATATTGTGAAAATAAAATCATTTCTCTTAATAATTTTTTTGTTATTTTTAATTTCTTTCTCCTTCCTTTCAGCTCAAGCCGAAGTTAAATCAGACCTTCTCTGTGGTCCTAATAGTCTTTTAGTGGTCTGTCAAAAATTAGGAGTGGAAACTAATCTTGATGAACTGAAAAAACTATCTGACTATGACGATAAAAAAGGCACAACAATGGCTGGACTTGCTAAAGCAGCAGAAGCAAAAGGGCTCTATGCAGTAGGAATGAAGCTAAGTCTTGATGACATTGCTAAGCTAAAGATACCCATAATTGCTTATCTCCGGAACAATCATTGTCTTGTAATAGATGGGTTTGAAGGAGGTAATCTAAGAATAATAGACCCACCCAAAGAACCTCGTTTGGTATCCAAAAAAGATTTTACTGATACTTATTCCGGCTTTTCTCTTTTAATTTCCAAAGGTAAAATTCCACTTCCTAAAATAGAGACAAAAAAACCGGATATAAGATTTGATGTTTATATTTATAATTTTGATGTAATTGAACAGTCGAAGAATAATACATTAAACTATATTTTTAAATTCAAAAATGCAGGCAAGGAAGATTTAATAATTTCCAAGGTGAAAGCATGCTGTGGGGCAAATGCTACCCTTCTTTCAGAAAAAAACATTCCGCCTCAAGGGGAAGGCGAGATAAAAGCAACTGTTAATATTAGGGGTAGAACAGGCGAGCAAAATTATGGTATACATGTTTATTGTAATGACCCGGTAACTCCAGTAGTCATACTTCAAGTAAAAGGAACAATTAAGAGAGAACTTCATGTCTCACGTAAAAATATTGATTTTGGATATGTTAAAAAAGAAGCTGTGGCAATCAGGAAGTTCTATATTATCGGACCTGAAGATAGAGAACTAAAAATTATTAAAATAGAGTCCTCTTCTGATTATCTTTATACCAACTTTTATAAGAGTACAAATGAAAATTATGAAGGTTGGGAGGTGAAGGTTAATATTAGTCCTGATATTCCTATTGGTGAATTCAAGGGGAAGCTGATTATATATACTGATGATAAAAAACACCCCAAAATAGAAATTTCCGTTACGGGAAATATCAAAGGTGATATAGAACTGCGTCCTGATATGTTCTTTTTTGGGTTTGTAAAGCGAGAAGAAACATCTTCGTGCAAAGTAACTATATTCACAACAAGCAAGGAACCTTTGAAGATAGAGAAAATAGAAAGTTCTCTGCAGTTTGTTTCAGTAGCCATAAATCCTAAGGTCGAAGGCAAGGAATATGAAATAACTGCTACTCTAAAGGATAATGCACCGGTAGGTAGCATAAAAGGAAACATAACTATCTACACCAACAACCTTACTCAACCTAAAATAGAAATCCCTGTTTATGGTTTGGTAAAACCCCGCTAGAAGTAATCCCAGCACAATCGAAATGCTTGTAATCCCTTGTTAGCAGAGGTAAATGTGATACAGACTTCTAACGGAGCAAGAGAATAATTGCTGTTCTGTCACTATACCCTTAATTGCAATCTCCCTAAAAGTTTCTTAAAATGTCATAAGTGAAAGTTTTTGATATTACAAAGATATAAAAACAACAATCAGGCAGGATTTATAAAACGCCGATGAAAATAATATTTTTTGGTTCTGATAATTTTTCCCTTCCCTCGTTAAGACTGTTATCTGAAAAGAAGGAAGACATAGATATCTTAAGTGTCATTACCCAACCTGACAGAAAAAAAGGCAGGGGATTAAAGGTTATTCCGTTGGAAATAAAAACTGTCGCCTTAGAACTTGGCATTAACGTTTATCAGCCCGAAAAACTCAAAGATGAAGCGATATCTTACATAAAATCGCTTGCACCCGAATTAATAGTTGTTGTAGCTTACGGCGGAATACTGCCGAAGGCAATATTAGAAATTCCTACCCGAGGATGTGTTAACCTGCATTCTTCTTTCCTGCCGGATTTGAGAGGAGCCGGCACGGTTCCCTGCAGTATTATCCGCGGATATAAATATACGGGCGTTACCACTATGTATATGAACGAAAAAGTGGATGAGGGAGATATCATTGATCAAAAAAAAGTAGAAATAAGCCGGGAAGACACATCTGCAACACTTTCTGCGAAATTATCTAAAGAAGGTGCGGAACTATTGTATTCCACTTTGCAAAATATTAAAGAAAATAAAGTGGTTGCTACCAGACAAGACGATAGCAAAGCAACTTATGCTCCTTTGTTAAAAAAAGAAGACGGATTGATAGATTGGGATAAAAGCGCTGAAGAAATTTTTAATCTTGTCCGGGGGCTAAATCCATGGCCGTCTGCTTGCACACATTTAAACGGGAAAATGTTCAAAATACATAAAGCACAGATACTTCAACTTGGCGATGCAAAAATAAATTCAGGGGAAATAATAGAAGTTGATAAAAACAATCTTGTTGTTGCAACAGGCGAGGGAGACTTAAGTCTTTTAGAAGTACAAATTGAAGGCAAAAGGAAAATGAGCATACAGGATTTTTTACAAGGGCATAAATTAGAAAAAGGGATGAGGTTTTCAGAATGAAAGCGGCAGTTCTTTGCGGTGTAAAAGATATAAGGTTGGAAGAGGTAGAAAAACCTTCCATAAGCGATATGGAAGTTCTGGTAAAAATTAAAGTTGCCCTAACCTGCGGGACCGATGCCAAAGTATATCAAAGGGGTGGACATTCCAAAATGTTAAGTGTTCCTTCCGTATTTGGGCACGAATGGGCGGGTATCGTAGAAGAAGTAGGAAGTCATATAAAGAATTTTAAAAAAGGCGATAGAGTTGTTGCTGCAAATTCTGCTCCCTGTTTTAAATGTTATTACTGCAAAATAAATCAATTTTCTTTATGTGAACACCTAACTTTTTTAAACGGAGCTTATGCGGAATACATAAAAGTTCCCGAAGCAATTGTAGAAACGAATATGTTCAAAATTCCTGCGGATATCACATACGAAGAAGCAGCATTTTTGGAACCGCTTTCTTGTGTTGTTCACGGAGTTGAAGAAATAGGCGTAAAAAAAGGTGACAAAGTAGTTATAAGCGGAGCAGGTCCTATTGGGCTTCTTTTCCTTATTGTTTTAAAAAATATCGGGGTAAAAGTCATAGTAACGGAAAAAAATGAAAAAAGGTTGAAAGTTGCGGAAAAGTTAGGATGCGATAAGGGATTTTTGATTAAAGAAAACGATGATTTTATTACAGAGGTTAAAAGATTTTTTGACAAAGGAGCGGATATAGCGATAGAGGCAACGGGTATTCCTAAAGCGTGGGAAGATAGCGTTAAAATGGTAAGAGGAGGTGGTAGGGTTCTATTTTTTGGAGGTTGCAGACAAGTCGAGAAAATAGAATTGGATACCGAACTTGTGCATTATTCCCAAATTACGATGAAAGGTGTCTTTCATCATACTCCTGTCCATGTAAAAAAAGCGTATGATTTAATTGCAGAAAAAAAGCTAAACTTGTCGCGTTTAATTACGGATAAAATTCCGTTGGATAAAGTTTTAGATGCGTTTGAAAAAATAATAAAAGGTGAAGGCATAAAAATCGCTGTGATACCCTAATCCAGACCGAAGACCGAAGACTAAGAGAATTTCCAATATCCAATTACCAATTTCTAATGAATACCTAATTAAAAAATGCTCAATGATAAAATGCGTAAGATTTTTAAGAAATTTGACATTAGACATTTCATTAGGAATTAGATATTAGTAATTAGGAATTTAAGCAGAGTAGAGCAAAACATGTAGTTGCCGATTTATCGACGAGGTTTATTGTTATCTGTAGTGGCAGAGTTTACTCTGCAAACAAAAAAAGCAAAGCAAGCTTTGTCACTACCAAAGACTGTTGATGGTCTATAGTTAATAGTTTATGGTTTATGATAAAATATCACCATGAAATTAAAACTTGGAATACCAAAAGGTAGTTTGCAGGAAGCGACGATTAAACTTTTTGCGAAAGCCGGATTTAATATGATAGTAGGCAGGCGTTCTTATTTTCCGTCAATAGATGATGTGGAAATTGAACCTATGCTTATAAGGGCGCAGGAAATCCCGAAATATGTTGCAAGCGGCGTTATAGATGCAGGGCTTACAGGTATGGATTGGGTAAAAGAAAACAAAGCAAAAGTAGTAGAAATTTGTGAACTGATATATGCAAAAGAAGGATTCAAACCTGTGCGCTGGGTGCTTGCTGTTCCCAACGATTCAAAAATTAAAAGCGTTAAAGATTTGCAGGGTAAACGAATAGCCACCGAGCTTGTGGAAGTTACGAAAGAATATCTTAAGAAAAACAAAGTCAAGGCTGAAGTTGAATTTTCGTGGGGCGCGACCGAAGTCAAACCCCCCTATTTAGCCGATGCTATTGTGGAGCTTACCGAAACGGGAGCTTCGCTAAGAGCTAGTAACTTAAGAATAGTTGAAACTATTCTGGAATCTACCACCAGGCTTATCGCAAACAAGAAATCTTATGCTGATAAACAGAAAAAAGCCAAAATAGACAATATTGCGTTACTGCTCAAAGGCGCCCTGAATGCTGAAGACAAAGTGGGGTTAAAAATGAACATTCCTAAATCCAAGTTGAGCAATATAACCTCTATTTTTTCTAAAATGGGAATAAATCCTACTATGTCTAGACTTGCTTTAGAAGGGCCTGCTACTTTTTGGTTTGCTATCGAGGTAGTAATAGAAGAAAAGAAGGTGAGAGACCTTATCCCACAGCTTAAAAAAGTGGGTGCCACAGACATTGTAGAATATCCGTTGAATAAAGTTGTTCCTTAATCGGAACATAGTTCCGATTACCCCGCGACGTAAACCATCGGAAAAATTTCCCAAAAGGATATTTTTCCGACACTCTGCGGGGTTGATTCAATAAGGGACTTCCGTACTTTAGCACTGGGAAATTAATCTCTAACGGGGTAAACATTTAAGCAATTTTCCATTTCTTGTATAATCCGTACTATGAATAAAATAGCCCGATACTCCGTTTTTTTGTTCATTTTTTTTCTGGGTAATATCATTTTTCCGCAGCATAGCTATTCTGCTTCAAAAGGAACTTCTTGCGCTTACGCCCATTTCTTAAATGCTCAATTAGAAAGAGTAAAAGGTAATAGCGAAAAAGTTATTCAGGAATACGAAAAAGCTATCCAGTGCGATCCTTCCTCGTTTTATTTGCGAAAAAAGTTGATAACGCTATTTATCAGCCACAATAAAATGGAATCGGCAAGGGATTTATTGGAAGAAACTTTAAAACGGTTCCCGGATGAAGAAGATTTGGAATTGATTCTGGCGCAAATATATAAAAGCGAAGGCAAAAACAAAAATGCTTTTAAGATTGCAGAGAGGATTTTAAAAAGAAATCCGCAGAATCAAAAAGTCAATTATTTACTTTTTACGCTTTTTTTAAACGATAAGAAGTGGGAAACAGCCGAAAAATACGCCCAAAAAATGATAGAGCTTATAGACAGCGAAGAGGCTGATGACCTGAAAAGAATTTATCTTTTAATCGGGATGGAATATGCGAGAGTTAAAAATTTTGCGGAGGGGTTAGGGTATTTAAAGCAAGCGCAGGTTCTTTATCCTGATGATGTGGAGTTATACGCGGCGCTTGGAACTTTTTACGAAGCAGACGAACAACTTGAAGAAGCTTTAGAAGAATATAAGAAAGCGTTTGAGCTTTCGCCTCTTTCTCTTGCTCTTCATTATAAGTTGGGCGAAATATATAGCCGTTTGGACAATGTGAATGAGGCGATTTTTATATACGAGAAAGCTCTGCAAATAAATAACAGCGATTATGTAAGCGCGACAAATTTAGCCCAACTGTATTATAGGAAAGGAGAGTACTCAAAGGGGCTAAAAGTTTTGCAAGATTATCCTATTAAAGATGCCCGCATCTATTATCTTTTGGGAACGTTATTAGTACAACTTAACAGTATGGATAAAGCGGAAGAAAATTTAAAAAAATCCATTCAACTTATGCCGAATTCTTATGTTTCTTATTTTCTCCTCATTCACGTATATGGTGAGCAAGAGAAAAAAGATGAGGCGCTGGCTTTGTTAAATGATGCTTTAGAAAAATCTTTGCTTGCCAAAGACAGGATAAATCTGTTATTTGGAATAGTCCATTTGCAATTTAAAAATTATAACGAAGCAATAAATTATTTAAGAAAAGCGCACGAATTTAATCCTGATGACGATTTTATTGCATTTCAGCTTGCGGCTTCTTACGAGCAAAACAAAAATTGGTTTAGAGCGGTTTATTGTTTAAGGAAAACAATAAAAATGAACCCCGAAAACGCCGAAGCGTTAAACTATCTGGGTTATATGTTTGCTGAAAAAGGCATAAACCTTAACGAAGCTATTTTTCTAATAGAGAAAGCATTAAAAATAGAACCTGACAATGGCTATTTCGTCGATTCTCTGGGGTGGGTTTATTATCAAAAAGGGATTATTGATAAAGCGCTTTTTGAACTTAGTAGAGCCATTGAACTTTTGCAAAAATATAATACAGATGATTCCATAATAAGAGAACACCTCGGAGACGCATATTACAAAAAAGGAAATTTTGCGGAAGCAAAAAAACAATGGGAAATATCCGTTTCTCTTGATTCTACGAGGGAAGAGGTTAAAAAGAAGCTGGAAGAGTTAGAGAACAAATTGATAGTAAAATGATAAAAGCGGTTATTTTTGATATGGACGGGGTGATAGTCAATACGGAAGGTGCCACTGCTGGGGCTACTGTCGATATGTTTAGACAACTCTATGGCATAGAAGTAACGAAAAAAGATTTCCTGCCATTTGTCGGTACCGGAACCAAAAAATATATTATGGGCGTGGCTGAAAAATACAATGTATCCATTAATATGGGAAAAGCGATGAAAAAGAGAGAGGAAAATTTCCGTGAGATTGCCCTTGCTGGCGGTATAAAACCTTTCCAGGGAGTTGTTGCACTCATAAAAGAAGTGAAAAGAGTAGGACTTAAAACCGCAATCGCAACATCTTCTCATAGGTCGATTTTAGAGATAACTTTAAAGGGGGCAGGTATAGATATAAGGGATTTTGACGCAATTACTACCGCCGAAGAATGCAAAAACCTAAAGCCCGACCCTGAAATATTCTTATTAACCGCAAAAAAACTTGATGTTTTACCCGGGGAAGCTCTCGTAATAGAAGATTCGCCTGCCGGTATCCAAGCAGGAAAAAAGGGAGGATTTATTGTTGTTGGAGTTGCAAGCACTTTTGCAGAATCCAAACTCCAACAAGCCGATTTTGTGGTGGATAGTTTGAAGGGACTATCTATTGAGGATTTGACAGTTGTGAAGTAATCTACATTTTTGAGAGGACTTCCAATATTCTCTTTTTCAACTCAGGAATATCTTGTTTGGCAACTTTCCATGTCAACACTAAATCTATGCCGAAATACTCATGGACAAGTACATCGCGCATACTTGCAATCCTTTTCCATTGTATCTGTGGATATTTTTCTTTTGTCTCATCAGGAATGTGTTTAACCGCTTCACCTATGATTTCTATGCGCCGAATAATAGAATCTTGAAGTTGAACAGAAGCGAAAAAGTCTTTTTCTGTCTTATCTTTTATATATTCTTCAATCAATCCAATGCATTCCAATATGTGTTCTAATAATATTTTTACATCTTTCTTCATAGAATTACTTTCTGTTCTGCCAATATTCTTTCTCTAAGAAGAGGATGGAGAGACCTATAAGTGAGAACGTCCACTTTCTTCCCTAACAATTCTTCCAGTTCTAATTTTAACCCTACAAGGTCTAATAAACTCTTGCTTCCATTAAATTCAACAAGCAAGTCAATATCACTGCCTTCAGTTGCTTCTTCTCTTACAACAGAACCAAAAAGAGCGGCTTTTTTGACTTCATATCTCACTAATACTTGAGTAATTGTTCTCTTTATGTCTTCAATTTGTTTATTTTCTATATTTTCCATTTGTTTCATGCCAAAATTATACACTTATTTATATTTATGGACAATTAAGTAGTAATACCAAGGTTATATTTGAAAGGCGAGGAAGATATTGGGCAGTTTTAAGTTGTAAGTAATTAACGGAAACCGAAAATCATTTTTCTACTATTTTCTAATTTTCGAAAACATTAAATGGGATGTGTCCCTGATTTTAAGCAATCCTGTCATTCCCGCTCTCTTCTTTTGTCATTCCCGCAAATGCGGGAATCCAATGATAGTTTATCTTGTCAATTTTACTTGACCACCGATCTTTAGTGGTGGGGGAAACCGCATCTCTTAGAAAACAGGGAACTACCAGTTATAAGAAAGTTTAGGGTTCACAGATTGTCAGCACTGAAAGCGTTCGGTAAAAGACCTTCCTGAAAGATTTTTGTCAAATGTCAAGATTTGACCCTCTTCTCTCTCTTCTCTCTTGTTTACTGTCTAATACACCTACTTATCTTTTTTAAATCTGCCGGCATATGCCGTTTGTAACCACGCATTTACAAGCGAAATTCCCAGAGCTGTAAGACAAACAATTACGACTATTAATGAGGGAGATGCCCCATTTGGGTCGACATAATTAATAGGATTATTAAAACAGTAGTTATAAGGATTGAGAATTTATATTTTAAAGGTGTCTGTCCCCTTTCCCTTTCCGCCGTTCTTAACATCCTATCCAACAAATAGAAATCATACGAAGAGAAAATTGTTAAAAGCTTGCGAAAGGTCTTATAAAAAGACTGGCGTCGCCTCGAAAGACGACACCGATACTCCTTCTACACATGGTAGATGAGCTACTGTAGTGTATAACATACGTCAGACAAATGTCAAGCATATGTCAAATCCCTTAATTCGGTTATAAGTAGTTACTGTAAACTATTTTTAGTTAGCCGGTTAAATGATTAAACTCTTAATTGGTTAACCCGTTCACTCGCTTACCTTGAAGATAAAACAGGGGACCACCAGTTCTAAGAAAGTTTAGAGTTCACAGCTTGTCTAATTGCTCAGTTATGTCAATAAATAGGGACAGCTGTCCCTATTTTACCAATTACTTGGGTCCCCCTTCTATTTAGGTAGCAATAAGAATTTCCAATCTCCGGCAACCCACCCTATCTTTCCTTCTTCTGGACCGTGATAACAATTCCAATTTGGTGGGTTATTAACAGGCGGAATCCATTGGGTTCCTGTCCAAATAGTTCCAACTACGGGGTCTTCTGGATATTTATACCATTTATTTTCTGTATATCCGCTATTGTGAGCATCAAATACAGCATATATCGGGCCACCTTTCGTAATTTGATACCAAACTTCTGCACGATATTGATCAGGGTTATAAGCTGTTAAATCCGTATGAGGTTTGCCTCTGCCAATGACTACATAATACCGCAACGCATAATCCAGCCATCCGAAACGAACATCCACTCCCACCAGATACGTAAAGTACCAGTCATTTTTATTCCAATCTTCTTTCGCTTTGTTAAAACTATACTCTGGCGAAACAGAGTACTCTACCCTTCCCAATCGTATTTCTCTTATTAGTGTCCAATTAGGTACGATCTCCAGTCTCTTCCACATCTTTATCTCAATGTTTTTCATATTCCCCGCTTGGTCGTAGGCTAAAACATGGATGATGTATTCGCCGGGTTCAAAATCGTCAATGTCCCAGTCCGCTTTATATATGCCGCCAACTGTTGTAGGATGGTTATCTATTCCTATCCTTTTACCGCTATCATTACTTTCAAATACATCCGGGGTATCATCTGGTGCGCCAATCCAGAAATCGGTCATTCTGATTCCTGAACCATAGTCACCATCGCTTACGTTTGCTTCTATCGTCACTATGTCAGTTATTGGTCTATCGTAAACATAATATATATCATTTTCATCAGGTTCTATTGGCTCACCATTTTGAAGAACTCTTTCTAATTCTACTGTTTCTACCGAAGCCGATGTGCGTTCTGCTAAATGAGAAGACTGTATTTGCTTTAGAGGAGATATTAAGGTTTCCCATGGCCATTGAGGCCAAGCAGCATCTCTCTGCACTAAATCTACTCCCACTTGTTCATAACAGTATTCTACTAATCCGTCACAACGAAAAGAAGCTTTATCACCGTATATTTCCCTAGGTCTTTTTATCTTTATTACTGAATATTTAACTCCAAACTGATTTTTAGCGGTATCTACTATTTTGTTTCGTTGAAGATAAGTTAGATTTGCGTTCTTATAGACTCCCCAGAATGCACGTCCACGCTCTAAAAAATTAGCTATATCACGTTTGCCTACCGGAAATTCATACCCCAGAGCTTCTATAGTGGCATATTGAGAGGAATCGTGAGAATCTGCTTCTGTTATGGGCCATTCATAAAAAATACCATTATGCCCATAAGTAAAAGTAATCCCTTCCTTTCCCTGATAAGATATAATATCTCCCTTCTCAAAGACCAAAGCATGACCGTCAACCGAACCCAAGTCACCTGCATAAAGAGATAAAGATAAGAGATAAAGTCCTATCATCAGGCAAAAATTTATAATCCTTGGCATATTTTTGGCTCTCATTTTAAAAAGCTGTCCACAGAATCTTTTTAAGCATTTGGTTATCTGTTCCGTCTGTATTTACTGCATAGTAATAATAAAAACCCATTGGTGCCTCTGTGTCAAAAGACCATTTTTCATATATTATTTTAGTGTTTTCCATCCATTGCGGATTGCTTACCCTATAATCTTTTTTATTAGAGTCAATGGAAGTCAATTGTTTCTGGTTATTCCCATCTCTATCCACTATCCAAATGTTTTCTCCTTTGAAAAATAAAACTTTCTTTCCATCAGGCGAAAATAGCGGACTTGACCCTCCGTCTATTAGTTTTTTTCTCTCGCCACTTTCCAAAGATATTATCCATACTGAATTAGGTTTCCCTAGCTTTGAAAATGCAATTTCTCTACCATCAGAAGAGAACTGCGGGTCATATCCTTGTCCTAAATCTTGTTTGCTCATATTTCCCAAATCTATAATGCAAATTCTTTCTTCTTCTTGTGCATACCTATAACCACTATAACTATATTTTTTTATATCTTTTTTATCTATAATACTTAACTGTTTCAAATCATTTTCATTATTTTTTTCTATTAATGCGTATTTATCCATTTCAGAATCTCTAACCTTAAATACAAGATTATCTGCTTCTTCTGAAAAGTTTTTTGTTTCAGCGTTGTATATTTCTCTTTCTTCACCGGAAGAAGGATCTCTTATCCACATAGAGGAAATAAAACCGTTTCTAACTATTACAATTTGGTCTTTCCCTCTTTCTATATCTTCCACCGAACTTTTTGGCCCAAATAATTGATGATATTTATATACTTTTCTGAGAAGACCGCAGGCAATCTTTTTACTATCAGGGGACCAATTAAAAGAAGGCGTATTCATGTAATATTTTTTCTTGTCTTTTAGGTCAAAAACCATAGCGCCCATATAATTTTCTTCTAGGAATTTGTTTGTCCAATAGGCAAATTTTGTCATATCAGGAGACCAAGAGATTGGTCTACAAATACCTTTATCTATTACTTCTTTTTCTTTTGTTGCAATATCCATTATTATTAAACCTGTTGTTCCTGTATAGGAATGAAAAGCTATTTTTTTGCTATCAGGAGATAACAAAATAGGGTAATCTCCTCTTTCTCCTAATCTATTGTCTCTACCCGTAGCCAAATCTAAAATGTGAATTTGGTCAAACGTCCCAACATAAACGAGTTTTCCCTCAAGTCCCAACTTTTTCCAATCAGTCCAGCCGGAAAGAAAAAAACTGGAAATAAGAAAAATACTTATTATTCCAATAAATATATAGATGGCTATTTTCTTCATGGCTGATATTCCACTCCTGTCAATTGTTCGTATGCTTCTATTAATTTTTGTTTTCCCCAAGTATCTTGTTCGTTTCCTATAGCATCGGCTATTGATTGAGCGGCGCTCAAATCGCCTATTTGAGCCAATGCCTCTGCGGAGTTTATTCTAAGAAGTCCGCCTCTGTCTAAAGCGCTTATTAAAGTATCTACAGCGGAAATGTCTCCTATCATTCCTAAAGCAATAGCAGCGTTGTCGGCTACGTAAAGACTACTATCTTCATTTACAGCTTCTATTAAAGACGGGACTGCGTCTGAATGTTCAAGCGAACCGAGCCATAAAGCAGAACGTCCTCTCATTGTTTCATCTTCATCATTCTGAAGTGTATTTATAAATGTATCTAATGCTAATAAGGTGTTAAGATTAGATAACGCTTCACCGCAACGGACACGAACTATCGCTTCTTCTTCCGTATTTTCTAAAAGGATAATAAGAGGAGTAATTGCTTCTTCTCTTCCTAAGAGACCCAAACCTAAAGCAGCGGAAGATTTTATGTCTATATCGGGATTATTAAGAGCATTTAGCAAGGGAGCAAGGGCTGTATCGCTTTCTGTTGTTCCTAATATGTATGCCGCTTCTGCTCTAATGTATGTATCCTGATTTACATCTTCCAAGATTGCAATTAAAGCGTCTGCGGAATTTGGGTCTTTTATTTCTTCTATTATTTCTGCTATTATTCCGCGGAAACCAAGGTCTTTTTCTTCATCTTGAAGGACTGCTAATAGTTGAAGAGTAGCCGCTGAACCTTGTTTCATTAATTTGTCCGCATTTATGGCTATTCCTTCCAAATCTCCGGCATAATAAGCCGTTTCCAACAGGGATAAAAGGTCTTCCGGTGTGGGCGGCTGTCCTTCATCTAAAGGATCTGTAGGGTCACTTCCCTGATTTACTTCATCTCCGTCACTTACACCATCGCCGTCAGAATCAGGATTGTTGGGGTCTGTGCCATAGGCATATATTTCATATCCGTCACTTAATCCGTCCTCATCAGTGTCAGGATTATTTGGATTTGTATTGTATGTATATTCCCATAAGTTGGTGACTTCGTCTTCGTCCAGGTCATCATTTGCATCACTTGGGTCAAGCGGGTCTAAATTATATTGAACTTCCCAACCGTCAGGCATTAAATCGTCGTCGCTGTCGGGATTAAGCGGGTCAGTGTTATAAAGATTAACTTCGTCACCATCATTTAAATCATCATCATCTGTATCTGAATCATTGGGATTGGTGCCAGTTAGATATTCTTGTAAGTTAGTCAAATTGTCAATATCCGGGTCATCATTTGCATCGGGATTATAAGGATTAAGTCCATAAAAACTTTCCCATTCATCCGGCATACCGTCGGAATCAAAGTCGTGTCCTGATTCGCAGGCGCCGATATCGGCATAGTTGGGAGCGCCCGCGCCGGTATTGGGAACATTAGCAATATCTATGCGTTCAAGTCCGGTTATATCTGTTAATGGCGCAGTCTCTCCGTTTGCCGAATCAACACACGGACTGTTTGTACGAATCCTTAATCCGTCATCTATAGTGGCAAAAATTCCATCCACACCCGCGGGATTACTTGCATTCACAAATAACGGGTCGCTGTCTATGTTGCTTTCACCTGTGTAGCCGCCTTGTATATCACAGTAAGTGACGGTTGGATTTGATGTACCGTCATTATATATTTCTTCTCCGCTATCCCATAATATACAGTTTATTATTGTTGGGTTGCTGTCAACATTATATATACCATTACCATAAGCAGTGGCAGAGTTTCCGTAAAAAGTGCAGTTAGTTATTTTTGAAAGTTCAGGTTCGTTGCAGCCATCAATTGCTACTGCTCCGCCATAACCGGCAAAGTTTCCGCTGAATATGCAATTTATGAGTTCTATAGAAGAAAACGAACTAAACACACCACCTCCATAGGAAGCGGAATTGCCGTCAAAGATGCAGTTTGTGAAAATTGGAGATGACTGTTCGTTTGTTATTGTAGTAACTTCACATACATCATTTTGCCAGATACATTCAAGCTCGTCGCAATCGTCGGGGTATTCATTAAACTCTGCTCCGAAGCCGATATATTTTGTAGAATAGCTTACTCCATAAGCATTGACATCGCGGTTGTTGGAGGCAGGAGTGCCATACTGATTATCTCTGTAAAGATAAATGTCTTTGTAATTATTACTGAAATATTGGTCGCATTTTAGGAGTGTATGATTTGTGCCGTAAAGAACAATTCCGTATTTGTTGCCGTAAACTTTGTTGTTGTTAAATTGGTGTCCTTCTCCTGTCCAAACTGCCATTCCCCAGCCTTGGCTTCTTGTGTTGTTTTTTACCAAGTTGTTTTTGATAATATTATTGGCGCAGTTATTCCCCATCAGATGCAGCGCCTTGATATTGTTTTCTAAGATGTTATTATCAATAATATTCCCGTTGCCGGATTGAATATCAAGCCCTGTGCCAAAACCACTGATTTTGTTGTTTTGGATTATACCGCTTGCTTCACCCTTAAACTTAATTCCTTGGGAAGTGCCGTAAGAACCGGATGAAGGCCCTTGAAGAATACAGTCTTTGATTGTGGTGTTTGCTTTTGTTGAATAGATGACGGGTTCTTGTAATGAAGTTCGGATTGTATGGCTTCCTCCATCAAAGGTAACTCCTTCTGCGATGATATTTATACATTTGGCGCAGACTTCTTCTCCTAATAGGTCTACAGCAAGACGGTATGTTGTATTTGGCTGGTCAAGCGCCTGGCAGGAATCTACTATTATACAGTCAATGTCATCACAATTATCATCAGTAGTTACATTTTGCGTATTTGAATAATAATAAATATTCTGTCTTGTATTCTCATATATATTGTTGCATTTTAGTAGAGTATAGTCTGCGTCATATAGAACAAGCCCATATTTGTTGCCGTAAACTTTGTTATTGATGAATTGATTGGACTGTCCTACCCAGACGCCTAAACCCCAGCTCTGATGTTTATTATTATTTCTTGCGAGGTTGTTTTTGACGATATTGTTATCGCCTGATAAATGAATTCCCTTTGCGTTTGCTTCTACGGTGTTGTTTTGGATGATATTATTATCGCCGCTGACTGCAATTCCCCAGAAAGTATCTGTAACGGTATTGTTCTCAACCGTGTTGTTGTCAGCGGTTATATGGATTCCTTTGCCATAGCCGTTATTAGCAGAAGAGAAATATTGCGAGGATGCAGTTAAATCGAAATTTCTGATTGTTACGTTGTTTGCGCTGGAATGGATTACAGGAGCTTCTAAATTCGGATTTGTGATTGAGTGTCCCTGCCCGTCAAAGATTATACCCTCTGCAGTGATATGGATTGTGGTGACTTCTTCTCCGATTAGGTCTTGGGTCAAATAGTATGTTGTATATGGCTGGTCAAGAGTTTGGCAGGAGTCTATATAGACAATATCTTGTTCTGTAGTTGCGCCGGAGAAAACCGCTCCGCCCAAAATGGCTGAATTTTCTGTAAATCTGCAGTTGGTTACTACAGGACTGTCTCCAGCGTTATACATTCCGCCGCCAGAGTTATAGGGGGCTGAACCGTTGGCATTCCCGGCTGTAACGGTAAAACTGTCGAAAACTGCAATCGTATCTGTTCCACTGCTTTCGACAACATGGTAACTATTATCAGCCTCATTATCTGGTATTCCAATATCACCGCTCAAGATGGTTTGGTAATTTGCTCTATCTCTTTCGTCAGGATTTGAGGGGTTAGCAAGTCCTGCATAGCCGCCTTTGAGAGTTACACCGTTGATTAGCTGGAAGGTGGCGGTACGATCACCAAGTATTATACTGTCTCCTTGGTCGGGTTTATAAGTGCCTTGCGCTACCCATATTTCTTCGCCGGGTAGAATTCCAGTATCGTTCAAGGCATCTTTCAAATATTTAAAAGCGTCTTCCCAGGATGTTCCGGTTCCCGTATCAGGGGCATCATCGTCGACATACCATACAGGCGAACCGGATAATGGTATTATTTGAAAAACTTTATCGGTAGTTTCAGGGATTTCAGGTAATGGTTCGTTTGGTGTTGGTGTAGATGTAGGTTGTGTGGATGGGGTTTCAGCAGTAGAACTTGGTATTTGGACGGCTATCTCTTCGGTCGTATTGTCCACCAATCCTTGTCCGTTAATCCAAGATTGGGTAATTTGTGGTGTTCCGCCAAAAACCTGCCCTGAACCGAACTTGTTCTGGTTTAGGGCTTGCGCTGATTCGTGTGTGCCACTTGAATCTTTGTTTCTTGAAATTATGCAGTTTATTATTTTTGGCTTGGATTTCTTTGTGGAGTATATTCCGCCGCCAAGTTCGGTGGTTTGGTTATCGATAATTGTACAGTTTTCTATTATAGGAGAAGCATTTTTACAGTATATGCCTCTGCAATTTGAAGATGTGCTCGTAATCGTGAATCCTTTTAGCGTTGAATTAGTGTCTATTGTAATAACACTGCCGGGATGAGTACCTTCTATAATAGTTCTGGCTACTACATCGGGATTAAGCGAGTCGGTGCTTGTTAAGGTAATTGTTTTGCCGTTGAAATTTATATTACCTTGATATTTGCCTTGGGCAACTACAATAGTGTCGCCGTCTATTGCTATATTTATTGCTCCTTGAATTGTTTTTATATCCGAAGGGACATTGATTGTGATATTTTCTTTAGGTGTACTTTCTTTATCCTGTGGGTCTGATTTATGTAAAGACTCGCATAAATTACTATAACCGTCTTTATCGGAATCGCTTGGAATTGCTACGGAAGATTTTAGTTCTGTCGGAGTAGGGGAAACTTCTGCGGAATTTATAGTGGTAATACCAATGAATCCGATTAAACCTAAAATCAAAAGGCAAGTTAAAAATTTAATTTTCATCAATTTTTGGTTTCTATTATATCTTGCATGTCAAGTTGTTCTTTTTATTTCTTATTGATATGAGTCTGCGCCGCCAATTAATATACCACCGCCGCTCACATGTCGGAAAAGGGTATTTATGTTTACTGTTCCTGTCAACATATCTTCTCCGCCGAGAGTTAATTGTCCATCTTTATTGGGCTCCGTATCATCTTTATTTTCCACTCCCTTAACATTCCCGTTTCTGAAGAGGATATTTACATATTTTCCTTTGTGGTTGTATTTTTTATCATTAGAATCTGTTATATCATTGTAGTCCATAACTATTGCCGGTTTTGAATCCGCGAGCATTAAACCCTCGTTACTTCCCGATTCTGCTCTGTAAATGTAACTGGAATAAGTATCATTATCTGCGTCCCAAAGTTGTTTAATGGCTTTGGGGTCTCTTAAGTAATCACTTGAAGGGCATACAAAGACGGTAAAATCTTCTATATATTTATCGTAAAAATAACCCATTCCTATGGGAACTATTGATGTTCCAGCATCCCCAATTTTATCGGTTGCATCGTTGTTAGGGAGACCAACAGGAGGGATATCCTCTGTAGTAGGCATTTCTCCAATATCTATATTATACATATTGAATGCTTCGCCTATGACTTTTAGATTTCCTATACAAACGGCTCTTCTTCCTCTTTCTCTTGTGTTATTTAATGTGGGCATCAAAATTGCCGCAAGCATACCGATAATTGCGATAACGACAAGAAGTTCAATGAGGGTGAACCCCGTTAGAGATAGGTCGCCATTGTATCTTTGGCGACCGTAACTAACCGGAAATATCTTTGTCTCCTCATTAGCTTTTGCAATCTTATTTGAAACTAAAGTTTCTATTGGGTTAATCTCTAACGGGGTGAATCCATTGCGGATTTTATATTTATTCATACTTATTCCTCCTGTTTTTATATGAACTTAACATTTTTATCGGCGGTATTCAACTGTCAACCTCGTTTATTTTCGGACATTTTCCTCATATATGATTCTTATTCCTTCTAAAGTTAGGTATGGATTGACTATATGAGAAAATTTTACCATTTTACTTATTTTTTTTGCATCCCCGCCTGTAAGTATTATAAGCGGTTTAAAATTCAATTTCTTTTTGAATTTATTGAGCATTCCCTCTATCATATAAGCAAATCCGTGCAGTATCCCTATTTGCAGGTTTTCGTTTGTATTTTTGCCTATTGTAAATTTCGTATTGTTCAGGTTTTGTATATTAGGCAGGCTTGTATTTGAAAAAAGCGCCTTTGAGGAAATGCCTATACCTGGCGCTATTGCTCCGCCTAAATATACGCCTTTGGGAGAAACTATGTCGAAGGTTATGGCTGTGCCGGTATCTATTATTATGCAGCCCTTTTTGTATAGGCAGTAAGCTCCCACTGTATTTGCTATTCTGTCGGCGCCCAACTGCTTTTTTTTATAATTTAATCTTATCCCGAGATTTAAATCTTCTTTTACGATAATTGATTTCAACTTTAAGTGTTTCTTTAATAATTTTTGAAACGGGTTAGTTAATGATGCAACAACAGAACAGATTGCAATCGCTTCAATGTTTTTGAATGGTGAAAGATTTTTTAAAACGGCTTTATAATAATTAGCGGTTGGTTTTTTTTGAGTTTGGATTTGCACGCAGGAAACCAATTTTTTGTTTGCAAATAATCCCATATTTATATTGGTGTTGCCAATGTTTATAGCCAAAAGCATACGTGTTTATTCTCCATTTTGTTTATTTTGTAATCGGAACTATGTTCCGTTTAAAGAAAATTTTTCCCATTTTGTCTGAATGATTTTAGATTTTTCTTCTTTCAGCATAATATAATATTCTTCTATTTTTTCTAAAAGTAACGTTAAAAATATGTCTAATTTTATTTCTTTTCCGGTCTCATTTTTAAGGGATGTGGCTGTATTTCTCAGCTTGGGCGGAAAATCTTTTATTTCAGCGTTTAGATTTATACCTACGCCTACTAAAGCATATTCTATGTCTTTCCCGCTTTTCGTCTGTGTTAGTATCCCACATATTTTTTTACCGTTTATCAATATGTCGTTGGGCCATTTAATTGTGGGTTTAGATATTTTAAAAGAATGCAAAACTTCTGCGCAGGCAGTGGTAAAAATTACATTTATAATGTTTGTTTGTTCTAAGGAAAAAGAAGGCCTTAAAATTACAGTGAACCAAACTCCTCCTTTGGGAGAAAACCATTTTTTCCCGTTTCTTCCCGTTCCTTTTTTTTGAGAATATGCAAGGATAGTGGCGCCTTCTTTTGCGCCGTTTTCCGCTAAAATTTTTGCAGTTGTTTGTGTGGAATCAAGTTGGGTGTAAAGGTAAAGAGGATGACCGATAATCTTCGTCTTGAGTGTAGCTTCAAAGTTTTTCGGGAGTATATCCATAACACGTCTCATTTTATTTGGCTAATATCAAAAACAAGAAGTTCTTGTCATTGCGAGCCCGAATATTATGAGGGCGTGGCAATCTCAAACGTGAGTAACAAGATTGCTTCGTCGTCCCGCTTTCAGCGGGGCTTCTCGCAATGACACCCGGTGTCAATTTGAAAAATTTGAACATTATAATTTTGAATTTGTTTCCCCTCTGGAATTCGAAGAATTCCGAGGACTTAGTCCCTGAAATTGCTTAGCAATTTCTAGGGGGTATTTCGAGATTCGTATTTCGGATTTTATATTTATTATTTCAAGGCTTACATCAAGCGCAGGCGCTGAATGTGTTATTTCTCCTATGGAAATTAAATCTACGCCTGTTTTTGCAATTTCTTTTATATTTGAAAGGTTAATTCCTCCTGAAGCTTCGAGAATTATTTTTTTAGATTTTGCTAGTGCTTTTTGTTTTTTCATCCATTGGACTGCTTTTTTCATCTTGTCGGGGCTCATATTGTCAAGCATGATTATATCTACTTTGCAATCATATATTTTCTTAAAAGAGTCTAATGTATCAACTTCCACTTCTATTTTGACGCTCTTTGAGATTCTCTTTTTAACCGAATCTATAACCTTTTTTATTTCACAATAGGATATAAGTTTAAGATGATTATCTTTTATAAGCACCATATCATAAAGCCCTTTGCGATGGTTATGTCCGCCTCCCATTTTTACTGCGTATTTTTCCATTTCCCTCAAAAGGGGAGTTGTTTTCCGGGTGTCAAGGAGTTTGCATTCGTAGGGCTTGATCTTTTCTGTATATTTTGAAGTCAATGTTGCAATTCCGCTTAAATGGCTCAAAAAATTTAAAGCAGTTCTTTCGGCAATCAGTATTTTTTTTGCTTTACCGTCTAAAATTGCAAGAATTTGGTTTTTATGAACTTTATCGCCATCTTTTACTAGTTTCTTGAATTTTGTGTTTTTTGATACCAGTTGAAATGCGGTATTTGCAATATCTAAACCAGCTATTACGCCTTCGTTTTTACTGATGATTACGGCTTTGACTTTAATATCTCCGATAATAGTTTCTGTAGTAATATCCTTTTTGCCTGCCTCGAACTGAGAACCCTCTGATTCGGGGCCGAAATCTTCTATTAAAGCAGATTTAATAATGCTTTTTAATTTTTCAGTATTCATTAGAAATTGGGAATTAGGTATTAGAAATTATTTAGAAAACTATCTTATCTGGTCTAATTTGACATAGACGCTGCCAATCGTGGGGAATCTGTCTTGTTTATCAAACATCAAACATCCCAGAATTATTTCTTGTAATGAAAACGGGAGATGAAGAAGCTGGCTTTTTACTGTCATTGAATTGCGGTCTCTTTTTCTAGCCATATAATATCCTCTTATAATGCTTTTTCTGTTGTTGGAAAACGCATAAGGAGAATAAGGCAAAGTGCCCGTAAACAACTCAAATAAAAGCACTCCCAAAGCGTAGATATCAACGCCTTTGTCGGGTTTTGCACCTTTAAGTTGTTCGGGGCTCATATAGGCAGGAGTTCCGCCTTTTAAATCTTTCTTAAGTAAAAGCCCAACCAAAAACAGGCGAGACAGGATATGGAAAAATGTATTGGAAGAAAAATGTGATAAACCAAAATCGGTTATCCTTACGCGTCCTTCTTCATTGAATAGAATATTGGACGGTTTAACGTCTCCATGGATTATGTCGTAAGCATGTAAATATGCAAGCCCATATGCTATATCTCTTGCAATTCTTACTTTTTCCGTGAAAGGGAACTTTTCCCCTGTAGTCTTTTCCCTATTTATTACTCTTTCTATAAGGTTGCCGCCCTGCAGATACGGCATAATCAGACAATATCCATCCTTTAGTTTCAACATATCATATATCTTTACTATGTTGTAACTTTCAGGGTCGGGTATCTTATTTATAATATTAAATTCTTCTCTTAACGCTTTGATTCTTCTCTTGTCGCTCTCCATACTAGGAGGGAGGAATTTGACTGCTATATAGTGTGTTTCTGCATTGTCATTAGTTTTTTTGTAAGCGGTGTATACTTGGCTCATTCCTCCTTGACCTACAAGTTTGTCAAAAACGTAAGTTTCGCCGCCTATTTGAAATTCGGTTCCTTTTTCCATTTTTTGTCTTTGGTAATATTAACAATGCAATCTATCATATAATCTAATATCAATTCAAGTTTGACCCTGTTAGAGATTTAATAGATTGCTTATTGGATATAAGATAGTGTATTGTCAAATTAGTTATCGGTCAGACTTCGTCTGCCCAGACGAGTTGGCAGTTTTGTCATGCCCGAATGCTTTAGTCGGGCATCCAATATGCTCATTTTTGCCTGCAGGAGGTAGAGATTCCCGCTTAAAGATTGCGGGAATGACACACTATCAGAACAGCACAATAGTGATTGATGAGCAGGAAGCCCGTATCGGTTAGAGTAACGTAAGTATTTAAAATTTGAAGCACGAAATACTTGCCTGCCAAGATTTGGCAGGCGGGTCTCTAACGGGGTTGACCCTCCACTACAAACTGGCGAGGTCAATCTCGCCCGCCATTGCTTCAGTGGCGGGCGGATTGACTGTAAATGTTTTTATGATATACTTAACGTTCTTAATTATTAAGAATGTTAAGTTTTTAGAGGGATTACGGGGGTATTATGCAGGAAATAGAAAAAATAGCAGAAAGTATTTCTCGGCTACAGAGAAAAATGAGAGCAAAACTATCTAACGAATTGAGCCAGGGAGAAATAACAATTCCCCAATATCATATTCTTGAGCATCTTAATGATAGAGGTGAAACTACTATGCGTGAAATTGCTGATTATCTTTTTGTAACTCCTCCGGCTGTAACCGGTTTAGTTGATAAACTCGTAAAAATGCAATTAGTGAAGAGGGATTTTTCTTCTTCCGACAGAAGGATAATAATAATCTCTCTTACGCCTAAAGGTAACACAGTCATATCAAAAATTAAAAACCAATCCAACGAACTGTTTATTTCCATTTTTAAAGGGTTTTCTGCCCAAGATAGGAAAAATTTCATGGAGGTAACCAAAAAAATGGAGAAACTGCTGTGAAAAAATCCATTTTTTTGGTTATATTTAGTTTGCCGTTTTTTGTCTTTGCGCAGGGGGACGTGCTTACTCTCAAACAAAGTGTATCTATTGCGTTGGAGAATAACGCATCCATAAAATTAGCCAATGAAAAAATAAAAGAAGCGCAAGCGGAAAAAAACCAGGCGTTAAGCTATTTCTTTCCTAAAATTTACAGTTCTTCTTCTTATACGCGTTTAGATGAAAAAAGCGAAATGGCATCAGTGGTTTTAAGCGATGATGAGATTTACGATTACAATCTGAATTTAGTACAGCCTATTTTTCACGGGGGTCTTTTGCCTGCATATAATTTGCAAAATGAAAACCTTAAAGTGAGTCAAAGCTACTTAGAATCGACCCAAAATAATCTGATTTTGGAGGTTAAAAAGGCGTATTTCCAAGTTTTGGGCACGGGGAAAATTAAGCAAGTAGCACAAGAGTCAGTAACTTTAACAAAGGCTCATCTTAATACCGTAGAAGCATATTTTAAAGAGGGGCTTGTTTCCGAAGTTGAAGTTTTAAGAGCAAAAGTTGCTTTAGCAAACGCTCGGCAGAGCCTAATAGATGCAAATAATGCCTTAGAATTGTCAAAATCTTATTTTAACAGTCTTTTGAATAGAAACCTCGGGCAAGAGGTAATGATAGAAGATGTACTATATTTAGATGATTATAATATTGACCTTTCTTTGGCTATGCGCCAAGCAATTAATTCAAGACCTGAAATAAAAGAAGCCAACAGCAGGATGAAAATTTCACAAAGCGGAGTAAGCATTTCACGTTCTTCTTTTCTGCCTCAAGTTTCGCTTATCGGAAAGTGGGATAAAATTAAAGGAGCGGAGGTTCCTATAGATGAGTGGAAAGAATCCTGGAGCGCAATTGTATCGGTAGAAATGGATATATGGGACTGGGGAGAAAATTTAAACGAAGTTAGAAAGGTAAAAGCTCAATTTGAGCAAGCGCGTAGCAGTTTAGAACTTCTTGTAAATAATATAGAACTTGAAGTAAGACAAGCGTATTTCACATTGCTATCGGAAAAAGAAAAGATAAAAGTGCAGGAGATAGCAGTAAAAGAAGCCGAGAAAAATTTCCGCGATACTTCATTGCGATTCAAAGAGGGGCTTTCGACAAATACGGACGTTTTGGATGCGCAGGTTTTACTTAGTCAGGCAAGAACAAGTTATTATCAAGCTCTTTATGGATATAATATTGCCTTTTCGCAACTTGAAAGAGCGATGGGAGCAAAAATTAAAGATTAAAAATTGAAAATGAAAAAATATTAAGGATATCTTAGGAATTTTCACTCTGTTGAGTGGTTTTGCAGGAACACTGTTTATTACTGAGTGCTACTCAGCTTAGTCCATTTGTGCAACATGGGCTGGAATCCGGATGTATGGCTCATAGTGTGGTAATTTCTCGATTCGCTTGGGAATAGTTTGCATAATACTTGCTTTTGTTTCAGGTATTGCAAAATTTATAGTTACTAAAATAGGAGAGAATAGATGAGAAAAATAACAGTCATAATATCAGTACTTTTGTTGGGAGTAATTGCTTTAATAATAATTCAAAAATTTAACGCGAAATTACCTCTAAGTATTACTCAAATTCAAGAAAAAGAAGGGATTCCCGTAGAAGCAGTTGAAATTAGACCTGATTCTTTGCTCGAATTTCTTAATGTAACAGGCAGAGTAGGCAGTGAGGAGGATGCATATCTTTCGAGTAAAGCTGGGGGCAGAATATTAGAATTTCATAAAGATGCAGGTGATGTTGTTATAGACGGGGAAAAACTAGTTGAAATAGATACTTCTTCTTTAGAAATTCAAAAAACCCAAGCGCAAAATCAGGTAAAAATTGCTGAAAATAATCTAAATCAGTCTCAAGCGCAGTTTGAAGATGTAAAGCGAAACTTAGATAGGATGCGTAATTTGTTCAAAGATGGCACGATTTCTAAAAGAGAATTGGAGCAATTTGAACTGAATTTTAAAACTGCAAAGCAAACTCTTGAATCCGCTTATGCTCAACTTGAAGTTGCAAAAGATAATTTAAGAATAGTAGATGTGAATATCCAAGACCACGGCATATTTGCTCCTTTTGACGGAGTTGTGGGGATAAGAAGAGCCGATGTCGGTGAAATTATTAGCCCAGGGCAATCTATAATCAGCCTATATAACCCTCAAAAGTTAAATGCTCAAGTAAAAGTTGCCGAAAAGGATATTTCCGGTTTACAAATCGGTCAGCGCGCAATACTAACACTTGATGTGTCGACCATTAAACAATTAAAAGGGCAAGTTACAAGAATTTCCGGCGCTCCGGACGCAAATACGAGGTTGTTTGACGTATATATAAACTTTGAAGACATGTCCAACAATATAATTCCCGGAATTTTTTTGCAGGGTAAAATCTTGGTCGACACAAAGGAAAATATTATGACCTTATCAAACAAGGCGCTGATAAAAGAAGGTATGGAATATTTTGTGTTTGCTGTCGAAGATAACCATGCAGTAAAAAAGCAGGTAAAATTGGGCAATAGGTCTGAGGATAAGTTTGAAATTATATCGGGGATAGATTTTGGAACTAAAATTATAACCTTCGGGAAAGAGAATGTTAAAGAAGGTTCACTTGTAAAGGTTATAGAAGGAAACTAATTTGAAGTTTATACTTTAAGCAGTGTGCAAGGAGACAATTAAATCCACAGTGGATATACATAGAAATACGGTAGAAATATGATAGAAATGCGTTGTAACAAGGCAATATATTTCCATATATTTCTATTCATTTTTTGATAACGAGGATTATTTTATGAATTTACCCAGAATAGCTATAAATAAACCGGTTTTTATTTCCGTCTTTTTCTTGGCATTGGCGGTTATAGGCGTATATTCGGCATTCAAGTTAAATGTTACGCTTATGCCCAATGTCGACCTTCCTTACGTTACGGTTAAAACTTTGTATCCGGGCGCAGGTCCCGACCAGGTAGAAACGTTGATATCAAAACCTCTCGAGGATGCAATTAGCACAACAAATAATTTGAAAAATATTCAATCCGTATCGTCGGAAGGAGTTTCAATTATTATCTGTGAATTTACTATGGATGTTTCTGCAGATGTGGCTGCTTCGGATGTCAGAGAAAAAGTTTCTTCCATAAGAGAGCAATTACCTGACGATGTGAAAGAACCCGAAATTCTTAAACTCGACATTAACGCAAGCCCTATTCTTTATATAGCTTTTTCAGGCCCTGATTTGCAAAGTGTTTATCAGCAGGCAAAAGATAACATAAAACCAATTCTTCAAACGGTCAAGGGGGTCGGCAATATTGACATCGTAGGCGGATTAAGGCGGGAAATAAGAGTGGAAGCGGTGCCGGATAAACTCAAATTTTATGGGATAACTTTACTTGATATATCTAATAGGTTGAAATCTGAAAACGTAAATTTGCCCGCAGGTCATTTTTCCAGCGGGGATTTAGAAATATCCGGCAGAACAGATGCCGAATTTACTGATATATCGCAGATAAGTTCTCTTGAAATCCCTTTGATGGACCAGAGAACCAGACAGACGAGAAAAGTGAATCTTTCAAGTTTAGCCGAAGTAAAAGATACCTATGCTGAAGTCAGAGATACTGCAAGGATAGACGGAAAAGACGCAGTTTCATTGACTATCCAGAAACAACCGGATTCAAATACAATTGAAGTTGTGGATAATGTAAGGTCGGAAATTGCTCGACTTAATGAAGTTTTGCCGGAGGGTTATGAATTAAAAGTGGTCGTTGACGATTCTTTATTTATAAGAAACGCTGTTGCGGATGTCAGGAGCAATTTGTTTTTAGGGGTTATTATTACGGGTATTGTTCTGTTTTTATTCTTGCACGGAGTAGGAAGCACATTGATTGTCAGCATAACAATACCGGTCTCGCTTATAGGGACTATGTTTTTTATGTATATGACGGGTTTTAGTTTTAATATTCTTACACTTACAAGTTTAGCTTTATGCGTAGGAGTTCTTATCGATAGTTCCATAGTTATTCTGGAAAATATTCACAGGCATACGAAAGAATTGGGTAAAAATTTAAAACAGGCGGCTGAAGAAGCTACTATGGAGGTTGCCCCTGCTGTGATTGCTTCTATTTGCACCAATATTGTGGTCTTTTTGCCTATTGTGTTTATGGCGGGACTGATGGGGCAGTTCTTCAAAGAATTCGGTCTGGTGCAAATTTTTGCCACAATCATTGCTTTTTGTGTCGGATTTACATTAATTCCCATGTTATCAAGCAAATTTTTACATGTTACCAGAGAAACTTGGTTATCAAGACAGTGGGAAAAGGGGTTTTTACTTTTAAAAGCCAAATATAAAGATTTTTTGCCCATTGTATTAAAACGGCCTAAATTAGTTTTTGGAATCGTTATTGGACTCCTAATTGCAAGTATTGCGCTTCTTCCTATGATCGGGTCGGAATTTGCCACCCAAACGGACCAAGGCGTTTCTTCCATAACGATAAGAATGCCGGCCGGGACAAATTTAGAAAAAACACAATCTATGGTAAAGCAAATTTAAGAAAAGTTGAGAACAATTCCGGAACTGGACAGCACTTTTACCACTATCGGCGCAGTTTCAGGCGGAGAGGTTAGTGTCGGCTCTCAGGGACCCGAATATGCGCAAATAGTAATCAATTGGAAAGATGATAGAAGCCTCTCGGCGGTAGAATTGTTAAAGGATACAAAACATTTTCTTGCGTCTTTGCCGGGAGCCACTATTAATGTTCAAGAAATAAGCTCAAGTGTTGGCGGCGGCGGCGCGCCAATTACATATTATGTTACCGGACCAGACCATGAAATTGTTACAAGCGCGGCAAAGGACATTCTAAAAGTTTTACAAAATACGCCCGGTATTTTGGATGCGGATTATTCTTATCATCCCGGAAAACCCGAAATAAATTTTACAATCAATCGCGCAAAATTAGCAGATGTTGATATGGATGTTAATTCTGTGGCGTTAAATGTGCGCGCGGCTTTGGAAGGTATTGTGCCTACAACGTTTCGCGAGGGTGAAAACGAATATGATATACGCGTCACTATACCCGAAAAATTGAAAAAACAAAGACAGGTTTTAGAGAATATTCCTTTATCCAACAGAATGAACGACATATTTTTATTAAAACAAATTTCCGACATACAGGAAACATCAGGTCCTACTCAAAGACAAAGATATAATCGTCAACCAAGCATTACTCTCACCGCTAATACCAATAAACCTGTGGGAACTGTAGCAAATGAATTTATGAGAAAACTGACAGAAATAAATGTTCCTCGTGAGGTCAATTTAAATACGGGTGGAAATATAAAGATGATGCAGGAGGCTTTTCGCGATATAGGAACTGCCATACTTATCGCCATTATTCTCGTTTATTTGGTAATGGCAGCCCAATTCGAAAGTTGGTTCGAACCGTTCATTATAATCTCAGCTTTACCATTGGCAATGATTGGAATACTTTTCGGTCTTTTTATTTTTGGCAAGACCATTAATATGTTTAGTCTTCTTGGAGTTATGATTCTAACCGGTATAGGTGTGAACAATGGCATCCTTATTATTAATTTCGCAAAGACGCTTATTGAGCAGGGTAAGAAACCGCTTGATGCCATTGTGGAAGCAAGTTCCGTAAGATTAAGGCCGTGTCTTATGACGACCTTTACTACGATTACCGCAATGATCCCCCTTGCTTTTGGTGTTGGCAAAGCTACTGCTTTTAAATCGCCTATGGGTGTTACAGTTATATCGGGAGCATTCAGCGCCTTGATGCTCACTCTTTTTGTTATCCCGCTGCTTTATTTTCTGTATGAAAAAAGAAGACAACGCAAGTCAGGTTAAAAAAATAACATTCTGGCTTTCCTTCCTGCTGTCCTTTTAGTATTTTCTTTTCCACTTTTAGAAAAGTTTCCTCAAAAATTTTTGCAGCATGCGAAAGGAACATAGAAAAATTGGGGAGTTTTAATCCAACAACCTATTGACACGATTTTTATTATAGTGTATATTATGACTGACTGGTCGGTCAACTAAATTGGGAGGACAAGGAAATGGAAGTTTGGGATGTATAGTAAAAAAGAAGGGCTTATAGACAGAAGAAAGAAGCAGATATTGGATGCAGCCACTAATGTTTTTTCTAAAAAGGGATTCTCCAAGACCCTTATGGAGAAGGTAGCACATCTGGCAAAGATAGGAAAGGGGACAATATACCAGTATTTTGAAAGTAAGCAGAACCTTTTCCTCTCCGCAGTCGAGAGGGGGCTCGACAATTTAAAGGACTCAGTGCTAAGGGAGATTGGAAAAGGGAAGAGTCCTTTAGGGCAAATAGAAAATGCAGTAAGAGCTTATTTAAGATTTTTTGAGAGTAATCCGGAGATGATTGGAATTCTGCTTCGTTCGCCAATTGAGCTTCAGGAAAGAATGTATAAGAGATATTTTCAGCATTACTATACCTATATTGGCAAGATGGAGGAGATTTTTCGGGAAGGGCAAATATCGGGTCAGATTAAAAAGTTAGACATTAAGGGTGCAATCGGTGTCTTGAGTAATATGCTCAACGGGTTAATCTATATGTGGCAGGTTGAAGGCAAGAAGTATCCCCTTTCGGAAAGGGCACCCATAATCCTAAAGATTTACTTTGAAGGCATAGTTTCTACTCCAAGGCTCTAACGTGAATAAAGAAAAATGAGGAAGATATAATGATGAATTTATTTGGAATAAAATATATGGTAATTTCTGCTCTAATTTCTTTTATGTTTTTGACTGCAAATTCTTTTGCTCAAGAATACCAAAAGCAAGATAAGGATATGCCTAAATTCCTCACTTTAGAAAAAAGTATCGATATAGCATTAGAGAATAATCACGGGTTAAAAGCTGCTTCGGAAAAAATAACCGGCGCCAAAGAAAAAAGCTGGGAGACAAAAACCTTATTTCTGCCTAAGCTGAAAGTAGAATCTTCCTATACCCATTTAAACGAATCGCCGAGTTTGGATTTGGAAGCAGGCGTTTTTACACCCGATGCCCTATCAATAGAAGTTGGTGACGACGATATGTATAATGCCCAGGCTGTAGTTCAGCAGCCACTCTTTACGGGAGGGAAAATTCTTTCCTTAAATAAGCAGGCAAGAAACAATTTAGAAGCTACAAAATATAATTATGAAGAGGTAAGGCAAAATCTAATTTTACAGGTTAAGGAGGCCTATTTTGGGATATTAGTAGCCCAGAAGTATAAGAAGGTCTGTCAGGATGCAGTAGAGCAGATGAAGGCTCATCTTGAGACCGTAAGAGGTCTCTATAATGCCGGCACTGTTCCAAATATAGACCTTTTGAGGACCGAAGTGCAATTGGCAAATGTAGAGCAGGCACTCATCAAAGCCGAAAATGGTGTTGAGTTAGCAAAATCTTTATTTAATACCATATTGGGCAGAAATCTAAATTCGTCAATAGAAGTAGTTGATATATTAAGGGTTATAGAACAGGACTATAGTCTAGAGCAATTACTTAAAGAGGCTCAGGAGCACCGGCCTGAAATCTATAAAATGAGACACAACATTGAGATGGCAAAGGCTGGTATTGGAATAGCTCAAAGTAATTATTGGCCCCAAGTGGGGCTTTTCGGAAACTATAAATATCACAAAGGCGATGAGCCTATTATAAAATGGAAAGAAGATTGGATGGTGGGAGTAAACGCTAGTGTAAACATCTGGAATTGGGGTGAGACTAAAGCACAGGTAGGCCAGGCAAAAGCCGCTTTAAGAGAATTAGGGCACCTTGAAACTCAGCTTAGGGATGGGATTGCTTTAGAGGTGAAAAGGGCTCTATTGAATTTAGAAGAGGCTAAAAAGAGGATCAAGGTATCAGAGAAAGCAGTAATCCAGGCCAAAGAAAGTCTGAACAGTACACGAATCGGATACAGAAACGGCCGGGTAGATAATGTAGAAGTATTGGCTACTCAATTGGCTTTAACTGAAAGCCAGACAAATCATCTTGAAGCAATATATAATTGTATTTTGAGTCAGGCAAGGTTAGAAAAAGCAATAGGCCTGCCTGCTGACCTATCCTCCAAAGCTTTGGCGAAAGAGCAAGCTTTGGCGAAGGCAGAAAAATTAGGAGGCGAATAATTATGAAGAAACCTGTAATTTTGATATTGATAGCTTTCTTAGTGCTACTTGGTAGCTTTAGGATTATCGGGAGCATAAAAAGTAATAATGATGGGCGTCAAACAGAGGCGAGAATTTCCACTGTTAAAGTAGCTCAGGTTATAAAAGGTGAAATCGAAGCTCAAATATCTTGCGTAGGCAATATTGCCGGCCAGGAAATGGTGACCTTGATGAGTAAGATTCCGGGAAAGATCGATAGCTTTCTTATTAAGGAAGGAGATAAAGTAAAAAAAGATGATGTTCTGGTATTGATTGATAGGGATATAGAAGGTATGAAATACGAGAAGGCATTGATTAAATCACCAATTGACGGAACGGTAATAAAGAAATTTTTAGATGAAGGTTCTCAAGTCGAGCCGAGTGTAAGTCCGATGATGAGAGTTCCGGTAATTATGGTAGCTAATATTGATACAGTAAAGGTGTTGGTAAACGTCTCTGAAAAATATTTAGGCAAATTAAAAGAAAGCGCTGAGGCAAAAGTTAGGGTAGATGCATATCCCGACGAGGTTTTTCTTGGCAAGATTACAAGGATTGCCCCTATGGTTGACCTTGCCACTCGGACATCAGAAGTGGAAGTAAAGGTTCTCAATAAAGACTATCGGCTTAAGCCGGGAATGTTTGCCAGGGTGAATATTATATTAGAGAAAAAAGAAAATTCTCTTATTGTACCCATTAAGGCAGTCCTTAGCGAAAATAGCCGCAAATTTGTTTTTATTGTTAATAGTTCTGTTGCTCACAAGAAGAAAGTAGAAACGGGAATATATCAAAAAGATTTTGTAGAGATTATAGAAGGGCTAAGTGTTGGCGAAGATATAATTATAGAGGGAAATTATGGCCTTAAGGACGGCGCAAATGTCCTTATAGAAACTAAGGGAAATGTCCAATGAATCTGCCTGAATTTTCTGTAAATCGTTCTATTACGGTTTTGATGTTAATTGGTATTATTGTCGTCTTGGGGATAATATCTTTATCCAAGTTAACTGTAGAGGTTATGCCTGATTTGACCTATCCTACAGCCTCGGTTATTACCACTTATGAAGGCGCTGCCTCAGAAGATATAGAGACTCTTGTTACAAAGCCCATTGAAGCAGCAGTAAGCAAAGTTAAGAATGTCAAGACAGTAGATTCTGTCTCCCAGGAAGAAATCTCTATTATAATGGTGGAGTTTGAGTGGGGCACTAATGTTGATTTTGCTGCCCAGGATATGCGCGATGCCATTGGAGTAGTTGAAGACTTTCTCCCTGAAGGCATAGATAAACCTATTGTTATCAAGTTTGACCCGTCGATTATTCCCATTCTCGCTTTGGGAATTACCGGAGAAAGAGATTTAAGAGATTTAAGAACATTAGTTAAAGACCAGATAAAAGACCGCCTTGAGATGGTTGATGGTGTTGCCACTTGTATGATTATGGGTGGGCGGGAAAGGGAGATTCAGGTAAGGATTGATAAAGAAAAACTTGAAGCGCTTAATATTCCTATTCTGCGGGTAATATCTACTTTGAGATATGAGAATCTCGATCTTTCCGGTGGACATATTACCAGGGGTTATACAGAGTATCTTTTGCGCACACTGGGAGAATTTGAAAATTTAGACCAGATAAGAAATACAGTAATTACTGTCAGAGAGCAGAAGCCGGTATATCTAAAGGATTTTGCCGAAGTCTATGATACCCATACTGAGGTCCGAAACTATAGCCGCACCAATAAAAAGAACGGCCTTATATTAGCCGTTACTAAGGAATCGGGAGCAAATGACTTGGAGGTAGCAAACGGCATAAAGGAAAAATTAAAAGAGGTAAGAAAAGATCTTCCCGCTGATATTAAGATATATACTGCCTTGGATCAAGGGAGGATTACTCAACTGATGATTTCTACTACTGCCAGTGATGCTATCTGGGGTGGACTTTTAGCGGTTATAATTCTTTTTTTATTTTTGCGTAATTGGCGGCCGACTTTTGCCATTGCTTTATCTATTCCGTTATCGATTTTGGCTACCTTTATCGCTGTCTATTTCGCGGGTTTTAGCCTGAATATAATGACGATGAGCGGTCTTGCCTTGGGGGTAGGTATGCTTGTTTCTAATGCCATTATCGTTATTGAAAATATCTTCCGGCATTTAGAGGAAGGTAAGAATAAAAGGCAAGCAGCCATTGTAGGCACAAGTGAAGTGGGTACGGCTATTACTGCCTCTACTCTTACTACTATCGCTGTCTTTTTACCTTTAATCTATGCCACGGGCATCGCGGGAAAACTTTCCCAGGGATTGGCTCTCACTGTTACCTTTGCGCTTATCGGTTCTTTATTTACCGCCCTTACTTTAATCCCGATGATGGCCTCTAAGATATTTAAAAAGGAGAAATCAAAAAAAGATTACGAAAAGGATTTTGGTGAAAGAGGATTCAATTTCTTAAAAGATTGGTATAAGAAAACTCTTGTCATTGCTCTTCGCCACCGTGTTAAGGTTTCTGTAGCAGCCGTAGTGATATTTGCTCTGAGTATGTGTTTTTTGCCTTTTGTGGGTAAAGAATTTATGCCGGTAATTGACCCCGGGTTAGTTATAGTTAAAGTTAAGACACCTGTTGGCACAAGTTTGGATGAAACCGACCGGGTGGTTAAACAAGTAGAAGATATTATGATGCGGCAGAAAGAAGCAGATGTTTTAGGAACTTTTACCGGGTTAATGGAAGGGTCAAAGGTGGATATTGCCTTTAGTGGCAGTGGGATAGGTAATACCGGCGTAAATGAGGCAATGATATTTGCTCATTTAGTGGATAAGAGCAAACGAAAGCGTTCAAGTATGCAAATACAAAATGCTATTCGTAAGCAATTTCCTCAAATTGAAGGAACCAAAATCGAGTTTCTTGATCTGGCCAGATTTATTACCTCAGGAGGCACGGGACAGATTCCTATTGAGATAAAAATATTTGGCAAGGATTTGGTTAAATTAGAGCAGATAGCAAATGAGATCGTGACCAAAATAAAGCCGATACAAGGTCTTTATGATATAGATACAACTCTTCGAAGCGGCAAGCCAGAGTTACGGTTCGTGATAGATAGAGATAAAGCATCTCAATTAGGATTAAATGTTGGTCAGATAGCTTCTGTTATGCGGGCTAACTTTGAAGGTCAGGTTGCTACCCGCTACCGGACAGCTGGTGATGAATTTGACCTGCGAGTACAATATCGAGACGAAGATAGTCAAACCTTTGATGATGTAAAACGCGCGGTTATTTTTTCAAGTCTTGGTTCTCAACATCATTTAGAGGATGTTGCAAAGATTATGGAAGGGAAAGGCCCTGTTAAGCTTTACCGGGAAAATCAAAAGAGGAAAACATCTATTACCGCTAACTTCTCTGATAGGGATTTAGGAAGCATATTAAATGATATAAAAGCCAAGATAAAAGAGACAAATTTGCCCTCAGAGTATTTCGTAGAATATGGCGGGGAGGCAAAACGAATGCGTGAGACATTTGTTGCCTTAGGCACTGTATTTATTTTAGCAATATTATTGGTATATATGATTATGGCTGCCCAGTTTGAATCGTTGGTACATCCCTTTACAGTGATGTTTACCGTTCCATTTGGAATAACTGGTGTAATTTTGATACTGTTATTAACCGGCAATAGTCTTTCTATGGTTTCTCTTCTCGGCGTCATTATTCTTACCGGTATTGTAGTTAATAATGGGATAGTCCTTGTGGATTACGTTAATCAGCTTAGATCTAAGGGTATGAGTAAAAATGACGCGCTTATTCAGGGGGGAGTAACTAAATTAAGAGCAGTTTTATTAACGGCAGCTACGGCTACATTTGGAATGCTTCCTATGGCTATAAGCAACTCAGAAGGCTCAGAGTTGAGAGCTCCTATGGCTTTAGCAGTTATTGGAGGGCTGGTAGTTTCTACTTTCTTAACTCTAATAATTGTTCCTACAGTTTACAGCATCTTAGACGATATCGCTCATCGAACAAGAAAAGAAGTAAGTAGAAGAGTGATTGGAGATGAATGAGAAAGAAATATGAAGAGATGAAAAGAAAGCAGTATCCTTTAACAGAGAAGCTAAAAGGTAAGAAAGTCGAATCAAAAAAGAGAGATTATGCCTTGTCTATATCTGAAGACTGACAAAACGTGCTTTTATTGAAAATAATCAGCTATCTGATTATAACAGAAAGTATCGGAAGTTATCTGAGATAGTATGGAATAGAGAATATTTGAAGGGAGATGTCAGCTCCAAGATTTGATAGAAAATAGAAAAAGCAAAAAAATTACTATCTATGCGTAGTTTAAGAGATTCTTACAAATATGCGACGAAAATTGGGAAGGTTCTTTTTAAGATACTATTTTTAATGAGAATAAAAGGCTTAAAAAATCTTTCAGAAGAAGGTATGGTAGTAATTGCAGAACATAAGTCTTTTTTGGATGGGCCTATCCTTGCCTGTGCTCTTCCGCGACCACCGAGATTCACTTCTGCCGAATTTATGTTTCATCATCCCTTCTATTCTCTTATCCCGAGGTGGATTGGTTCAATTCCTGTGCAGGATAAATCGTCTATAAGTGGATTACGGAGGATAATAGGGCTATTAAAAGGAGGAGAAATTGTAGTGATTTTTCCTCAAGGTGGGATAAACAAGAAAACTTTTTATAAAGGAGCATTTTTTGCTGCAACAAAGGCAGAAGTGCCCGTTATTCTTGCGATGATAGAAGGAGTTGAAAAAGTTCTTCCCGCATCTAATAAAAAAATAGGATGGAGTAAGATTAAAGTGGAATTTTCTGAGCCTTTTTATCTATCTTCTACCAAGGATAATGATTCGATAAAATTCTTTAAGAAAGAAGTCCTTAGGAAATTTCAAACAAGCTAAATGGAACTGAGTATAATTATTCCAGTTTTTAATGAAGAAAAATATCTTGAGGATGCCCTTATGTCTATCTGCAGTCAAAATGTAAGTTTCGATTACGAAGTAATAGTTAGTGATGCCGGGAGTAAAGACAATTCACTAAAGATAGCAAGAAGATATACAAATCTTGTAGTTCACAGTCTATCCAAAGCTGTAGGAGCAGTGCGTAATTATGGCGCTAAATCCGCAAAAGGTAAATACTTACTTTTTGTTGATGCAGATACTATTTTGCCTCAAGGATACCTACAAAAAGCATATAAAGTATTTGCAAGTAATAAAGACTTATCTGCCTTTTGCGGTTGGTTCAGATTTAAAGAAAGAGAACCCAAGTTGCTCTTTTCTGAAGTTGTTGCCAACTTCTACTTCGTAATAAAAGACAAAATTGGACAGCCTACTCTTCCTGGCTGCTGTGGAATTGCCATAAGAAAGGAAATCTTTGAAGAAGTGGGAGGGTTCCCTGTATATTTTCTTGAAGATACAGAATTTTCCTCTATCTTGAGAAAAATTCATAAAATTCGTTATTTATGCAATTTACATGCGGTTACTTCAGGACGTAGAATTATTAAAATGGGCTTGTTGAATACCATTAGGTATTATATGTGGCCAAAGACTGGAGAGTTTGAAAAAGATTATGTTAGTTGTCCTTGATAAATTATGAGTTGTCCATATCTTAAGAAGTCTAATCGGTCCGGAAAAGTTTTCTATATGTGTAAGATTCTTGGAAAAGGTATCCATTTAGATAAAAAAGGGAGAGAGGATTGGTGTAATGACAAGAAAAAATACTTTAGCTGTCCGTATTTTGTTTGTGGTGAAAAAAATTCACTTAAATCTGAACACAAAAGCAACAAGTTCACACTATTTAAGAAAGGTTAGCCCTGCTACAATAGGAGAGTTTAATGTATATGTGCCTAAAGATAAAAAAGCGATCATGTTTGTTTAGTATAATCATTTTGTTTATTCCCTTGTTTATTTCCGGCTGCGCAAGAGTGCGTCACGCTGTCCCAGAAAATTTATTAAATGATGTCCGAGTTTTCGGCATGCAAGACATCAGGGCGTTCAGTGGAAGCCCAAATGATTTTTTTAAGAAAGATTTTGTTAAGTTGTTGGAACAAGAAGAAAAAAGGGAACCTTCTTTCTTTAATTTTAAAACTAAACAGACTTATTACCTACTTGCTCTTTCGGGTGGAGCTGCCAACGGTGCTTATGGCGCAGGATTACTTAACGGATGGTCACAGTCCGGGACACGGCCGGTTTTTAAGGTTGTTACTGGAATAAGTACCGGAGCGATAATTGCGCCGCTTGCCTTTTTAGGAAGCGGGCATGACGATACATTAAAGGAATTATATACTAAGTATTCAACAAAGGATATTTTACGGATACATCCATCTCGTAATGCCTTTGCCAGCACCAAGCCTTTGGAATATCTTATTGAACGATACTTTGATACAGAATTACTAAAAGAGATAACTATTGAATATAACAAAGGCCGCAGGCTTTATGTGGGAACTACTAATTTGGATGCGCAACAGCTTGTTATTTGGGATATGGGCAAAATTGCGTCCATAGGCGGTGGTAATGCTTTAAAGTTGTTTCGCAAAGTCATATTAGCGTCAGCGTCCATTCCAATTGCACTCCCTCCAGTTTATTTAGAGGCGGAGGCTAATGACGAAAAGTATGATGAGATGCATGTTGACGGCGGGGTAATAAAGCAGGTGTTTTTTCTTTATGATGTTATCCAGGGTATTGAGAAAGCCGCCGAAGAAAAAGGAGTAGATATTTATAAGATACAGTACAAAATTTATGTTATTAGAAATGGTTATACAGATGCTGTTTGGGAAGAGATTCCGGATAAAATACCTGCTATAGCGGAACGCACCATTGAAACGATGCTCAATACCCAAAGCGTAGGCGACATCATTTACTTATATGTTTTTACAAGAGCAAGGAACGGTGATTTTAATCTTGCCTCTATCCCGGTAACCCATGTATCTAAAGCAAAAGAGCTTTTTGACCCTGTTGAAATGCAGGCGCTTTTTGATTTGGGTTTTGAAGAGACTTTGCAAGGATATCCTTGGAGAAAATCGCCTCCTGGGATGGAGTAAGCTGAAAGTAAGTGAGTAAAAAATTGATTGGGAAAAGCAGACGGTTCTATTTTTATTAGTTTTTTGACAGAGAAAGAGTAGAATAGGATAAGTTGGCAATATTTGTCAGATTATTATTTAGTCCGTATAATACATGTTAAGCATAAAAAAATGAACTAATAATGACAAAAGATATAAAATTAAAACAACCTACAATACCGACCAATAAAGTAGTAGAGGGAGCAGAAAATTCCTTGAATTACTGTTTACTTGCTTCCTATGTCATAATAATTATTTTGTTATTCTTAAATATAAACAATATTGAATATGTCCTTCATCTTTTTCTATTTGTTTTTATTTCAAGTGGTCTAGTCGTCGCAGGAAACATATGCTCATTAAAAAAAATCAAAGAAAATCTTCAAAAAGCTGAAGCTAACAGCGAAATCGAACAATTAACAAATATAATTTCTTCAGAGTCAGAAAATGCAGATGCCTATTACCTAAGAGGTTGCGCTTATAAATCATTAAAGAAATATAGATCAGCAATTTATGATTTTCAAAATGCAAAAAAATTTATAAACAATCTTTCAGATTATTTACAAGAAACACTAAATAAAGATGTCCTAGAATGCAAAGAAAAGATTGAGACTAAAAAAAACTCATAACAATGCGCTTCACCTGACCGCTATTTAGTTGCATTCCATAGCAATAGGTGAGTTTTGATGTTGGGCAATATGGGATAATGAATATCTTTGAAAAATATCCGAATAGCATTTTCCTCAAAGGGTTACCTAAAGATTCAGAGTTCTTTCCGCTCCGTAAAAGAATTGTTGAGCTTTTTTCATCTATTGATGGATTAGAAGATTCCCATTTCGAGCAGGAACTCGACCGAGACACAAACGCACGATTATGGGAAATGATGATGGCAAAGATGTTGAAGTTTGAAGGGTATGAGCCAAAGAGCACCGATTATGGACCAGATTTTGTCGTCGAAAAAGACAGGAAGAGGGTTTTCATTGAAGCCATTTGTCCCGGACATGGAGATGAGCATAAGCCTAATTCGGTTCCGCCGATAGTTTGTGGGGCTTCCATAGCTCGGAAAGTTCCTGTAGCACAAATTGTTTTACGTATCCGCAGTGCACTCGAGGATAAAAAGCAAAAGTATACGCAGTATCTCGAAAAAGGAATAGTGTCAGCGAACGACGTCTGTATTATCGCTGTTAGCTCATCGAAGCTCAGTCCGAGGGCTACCTTGTGGCCGCCGACAATCATGAGAGCAACGCATGGTTTAGGGAACCCTTATGTAATAGTTGACCAAGGTAAAGGAGTTGTCGGTGAAGGTGTCGAATCTTGTGGGAGCATTCCGAAAGTCAATGGACCGGATATCGACACAAAGTTTTTTCTATCTGAGGACAATAGTTTGATTTCAGCGGTGCTGTATTCCGACTGTTCATTTTTTTCTTTGGCCTTCAATTTGTTTGAGGAATCAATGATTATCCACAATCCAAAAGCACGTGTGCCTCTCCCTAAGGGATTCATTAAACGAATAAAAGAGATTTGGACAATTTGCTGTCACGATAGCTCAAAGTGGCGAGCATACAGAATAAAAGATGCCCAACAAAATGGCTGAAGGCACCTGTGAAAATGCTGTGCATCAGCTCTATTGTTATACTTCCTTTTTTGTAGAAGGTAATTGACCCGTCTTATAAATCAGATAGGCGCCTTGATGCTCACTCTTTTTGTTATCCCGCTGCTTTATTTTCTGTATG
>JAGLSL010000011.1 GCA_023135785.1 bacterium | reverse complement strand
ATTTTCTCGGTATTTGTCGCGAAATACGGGGTAATGTATCCTCTGTCAAACTGCATACCTTCAACAACGTCCAATTGCGTCTCAAGTTTTTCCCCTTCTTCAACGGTAATCACACCTTCCTTGCCAACCTTTTCCATAGCACCGGCAATAAGTTCTCCCACCTTTTTATCGTTATGAGCCGAAATAGAAGCGACCTGAACCATTTCGTTCTTTTTTTCCACTTTTTGGGCAATTTTTTTAAGTTCGGACGCAATCGTGTCAACAGCTTTTTCAATACCTCTTTTCAAAATCATAGGATTTGCGCCCGCTGTAATATTCTTCATACCCTGTTTGAATATCGCCTGCGCCAAAACAACTGCGGTAGTGGTTCCATCCCCTGCAATATCAGAAGTCTTTTCTGCAACTTCTTTAAGCAACTGCGCTCCCGCATTTTCGTATGGGTCTTTTAAATCGATTTCTTTGGCAATGGTAACTCCATCGTTCGTAATAGTCGGCGAACCCCATTTCTTTTCAAGGACTACATTCCTTCCTTTAGGACCAAAACTTGCCTTAACCGCTTTTGCCAGAAGATTAATCCCTCTTTCTAACGCTTGTCGTGCTTCTTCTTTATAAATTAATTGTTTAGCCATATAAAACTACCTCCTTTATAATCCGGCGAATAACGAATTCACTACATTAAAATATGTACCTGCCTGCATAAACAGACGGGAACAATAGGAAAATTCTGAATTTGGATGTGTATTATAAGCAGTTGACTATGTAATGTCAAAAATCATTTTAATATGGAGAGAAATTTTAACAGGGGGGGGATGAATCTCCCCGTGCTAAAGCACGGGGTTTCTTTATTGGATAAACCCCGTAACGTAAACCATCCCGACGTAACGTCGGGATACTCTGCGAGGTAATCGGAACTATGTTCCGATTAAAAAAAACACCCCGTCAGAAGTCAGTATCAACAAGGACAGCACATCCTAAATACTAACTTCTAACGGAGTCTATACTTCTTATTCTATCCCAAACTTATAAACTATAGACCTGTTACGGTTATAGCTCCAGCCTGGTTAATAGCTACAACAATACCTGCCGCATCTCCTCCTGCAGCTGCTGTTACTGTAGCAGTGAATGTAGCCGCAGCACCGGTTCCAGCCGCTACAAGCACGGGAGCTGTAGTAAAGTATCTATTACCGGTAAGGTCTATGCTTCCGCTTATATCAGCCCAAACAGCTGTATATGCATTAGTTTCAGCAAAAACTAATCGCTCAGCCGTTCTAATAGAACCGACTAGGGCCTGTCCTTCGCTCGACATCGCTCTTCGGACATTGGCTCTATAAAGCGGAACTGCAACTGCGGCTAAAATACCTACTATAATGACCACCACCATCAACTCAACTAGGGTAAAACCCTTTTTACTATGCAATCGCTTTCTCATTATTCATTCACCTCCCTTTTATTTAGGTCAGAACTTCTTATAGACATTCCGACCTTTCTATCCTTGTATTACAATTATACCCCTGCTTACTGAGAAGTCAATACCCGTGTAAGAGTCCATAACATATTGG
>JAGLSL010000010.1 GCA_023135785.1 bacterium | reverse complement strand
TAGCGAAGCGGACATCAATCGGAGTAAAAAAATTATGACAAAAATTGAAGGTTTAGGAGATTGGAAAAGAACGCAATATTGCGGCGAGGTTTCAGACAAAGAAATAGGCAATACTGTTACCCTGATGGGTTGGGTTAGAACAAGCCGCGACCACGGCGGAGTTATCTTTATTGACCTGTGGGATAAAACCGGTATCGTCCAAATCGTATTCAGTCCGCAGGTTAGCGCGGAAATACATAGTAGAGGGGCGAGTTTAAAAAGCGAATTTGTCATTGCCATAAGGGGTGATGTCAGACCACGTCCTCAAGGCACGGAAAACACGGCTCTTCCCACGGGAAAGTTGGAAGTTGTTGTAGATGAAATAAAAGTCCTGAACGAATCGGAAACTCCTCCATTTGAACTTGATGAAGAACAAATCGGCGAGGAAGTTCGGCTTAAATATAGATACATTGACTTAAGAAGAGAAAGGATGCAGAAAAATCTCTTGTTAAGACATAAAGCCACTCAAGAGACAAGAAAGTTTTTGACCGAAAAAGGTTTTCTTGAAATAGAAACACCGTTTTTAGCCCGAAGCACACCCGAAGGCGCAAGGGATTATCTTGTTCCTTCAAGACTTAGTCCGTATTCATTTTATGCCCTTACTCAATCGCCACAACTATTCAAACAATTGCTTATGGTTGGCGGAACGGATAAATATTTTCAGCTTGTCCGCTGTTTCAGAGATGAGGATTTGAGAAAAGACAGACAGCCCGAATTTACACAAATAGATATGGAAATGTCTTTCGTTGAGAAAGAAGACATTATGGAAATCTCCGAAGGTTTAATGAAATGCATTTTTGAAACGGCAGGACATAAAATCAAAACACCTTTTACTAAAATCACTTACGACGAAGCAATATCCCGTTACGGCGTGGATAAACCCGACATAAGATTCGGATTGGAACTAAAAGATATAACCGAAATTGCAAAACAAACCGATTTAAAAATCTTTCATCAGGTGCTGGAAAAAGGCGGTATAGTAAAAGCCATAAATGTTTCAGGCGGCGCAGAAACCCTTTCAATTAAAGTGCGAAACGATTTAATAGAATATATCAAAGGTTTCGGCGCAGGCGGTCTGGCTTGGATAGAAGTGAAAGCGGACTCTTGCCATTCGCCCATCGTGAAATATTTCAAGGGAGAATCGTTAAATAAATTAAAAGAAGTTCTGGGCACAAAAGCAGGCGACTTAATCCTGATAGTAGCCGATAACAAACAGATAACAAATACCGCGCTTGGAAGTTTAAGAGTGAAATTAGCCGAAGACTTGGGATTGTTAAAAGATGTGGAGCAGTTCTCATTTGTATGGGTAGTGGATTTCCCGCTTCTTAATTATTCTGTAGAAGGGAATCGACCCGCCACTGAAACGTTGGCGGGCAAGTTGGAATTTTCACATCATCCGTTTACCTCACCTGTTGAAGAGGACTTGAAATATCTTGAAAACGAACCCGAAAAAGTAAAAAGCAAGGCGTATGATGTGGTTTTAAACGGAACCGAAATCGCAAGCGGTAGCATAAGAATACATAACCGCGCATTGCAGGAACAAGTATTCAAAACAGTCGGCTTAAGCAAAGAAGAAACAGAAGAAAAATTCGGATTTCTGCTTGAAGCGTTAAAGTTCGGCGCGCCGCCGCACGGCGGTATAGCGTTTGGTTTTGACAGATTAATGGCAATAATGAGCGGAGAGGATTCAATAAGAGATGTAATCGCATTCCCCAAAACACAAAAAGGCATCTGCCTCACCACCAAAGCCCCATCATCCGTTAACGAACGGCAACTAAAAGATTTGCATATAAAATTGGACCGATAAGCCCCGTTAGAGATAGTTCGCCAATGTAGTAATGGCGGATGTAATCTCTAATCGGGGGAAATAGTGATTAGTTGATACCCGTGAACCCCCGAACCATGTGAGGTTCAGGACACAGCACGTAGGGTTCAGGGCAAGGTTTATGGTTTAGAGAGGAGGAATTATGAGAAATAAATCCATAGGATTTAAGATTGGGGTTGTGTTGGCGGGGATTCATTTTTGTTTGGTGCTATTTTGCTTTTTTGCAGCCATTACCTCTCGTTCAAGTACTGCGGGCCTTGCATTTATCCTGTTCTTTTTCTTAGACGCTCCTCTTATGTTATTGCCTTCTTCGGTATTTCAGATGTTTGGCATGGCTTCTCCGTTATTTTTATTCGGTGTTCTGGGTTCTGCTATGTGGTTTTTATTTCCCTGGCTGATAGATATCCCCTTGTCACGCATTTTCAAAAATAAAGCGCAACTAATTAGAACACTAATAATTATCGCGTTTATTCCTGTCATATTATTTGGTTTCTCCCGCTTGAGTAGAGTTTCAATGAAACTTAGTATGCAACGACGAAGACCTGTAGAATTGAAGAAAGTATTGAACAAATCCTCTTCAGATTTTCTTATAGGGGAAGTAGTTTTTGAATGCGATAACGATGTAAGTATTAATAATATTAGCAGTATGAATTGTATGGATAACGCAGAGAAAGGGCTTATGGTTGGTGTATGGGGATACTGGAGTGGAGTTTTGTTTATTGACGGAAAGTATCAGGAGGTAAAGAGGTTAGACTTAGTAGGTTCTGATAGTGGTGGATTCAGTAATATAACCCCGTTGGACTTAAATGGTACTCATTTATGTAATTTTATCGCGTATAGATTTAGTAAAGGGGCATATCTTTTTGATTCTAATGGAAAAGAGAGGTGGAAGTTCACTAATCCAAAAAGCAATGGATTATATCCAGATGGAGTGGTTCCTGGAGATATTGACGGGGATGGAAAACTAGAGTTTGCTGTTTATTACAGGTATGGCGATGGAATAGTTCTGCTTGATAGTGAGGGCAACACAATATGGCAGCATCCTATATTGGCGATTGGGCATTTGGAAATTATAGACCTTGATGAAGACGGTAAAGCTGAAATTATTTATTCTAATTCAAATAATGCCTATGGAGACAGTAAATTTAATATATTGAACCCTACAGGTATTATAGTGGGTAAATTGGAAATTGATACGAAATCGTCCGAATTTTCTGTAATTAGGTGGCATGATAAAGTTAAACCACATATTTTGCTTACCGAAGAAAACAAAATAAGAATTGTTGATTTTGATGGCAATGATGTTATTCAACTTGATGCGCCTGGATGCAGGGCATTCGGAGAACTAAAAGCCCTTACAGTAAGATTTAATAAAGACGAACCTGAATATCTTGCTGTGAGGAAGAGCCTACACCCGGATATTTTGGTTTTATATGTCTATGACTATAAAGGAAATCTTGTATATCAAAAAACGGAAGTCTTAAAGCGTATGAGAAAACCCACACTTGCAGTTATGCCTATGAATGAAATTGGTGATGAGAAATTGTTGATAGGTTCTATGCTAGATAATAGGGGTGTGGTGTTGGAATATTCGTTGAACCGATAGGAAATATAGCGTCAACGAACGGCAACTAAAAGATTTGCATATAAAGTTGGATAAATAGTAGTTAGTTGATACCCGTGAACCCCCGAACTACATAGAGTACGGGGCAGGCACGTAGGGTTCAGGGTAAGTGGTGGATGGTATAGGAAAACAGAAACATAAAATATGAAAATATTCCAGAAGGAGGTCTAATGTTAGACTGCAAGAGTGACATGACACTTTCTTACCGCAACACATTCCGTGACCAGCTGGCATTTATTTTATACCACCTATTACATACTCCATTCTGTTTATTGTTTTTAGTTGGCTTATGTCTCATTGTCACGTTCGGAAGTGTGATTCCTGCAGTGCAAAGAGTGTCCACAGACCAACCAATGTTTGCTGTAGTTATCGCATTTATTCTTATCGAATTATTGCTTGCTTTGTTTTTTTTCGGATTCGTGGTAGTTTTCACAATTCTCTCCATGATTTCACGTAAGAACAAAACAGTTTTTTGTGAGAAGACGATCACACTTGGAGAAGAAGCATTCGTTAATGAATCAGAGTATGGCAAATCTGAGACGCGATGGACGATAGTGCAGAAGCTGGCATGTACCCGGAGACATATTTTTATTTATCTTAATCAGCAGGCTGCAATAGTAATTCCTCGTAGTGCGTTTGAGAGTTCCGAGCAGTGGGATGCATTTTATGCTATTTGTAGGCAGAGAATAAAGAATGCCGCTGAAAGAATTGTAGATAAAGTTGGATAGGTAAGGGTAGTTAGTTGATAGTAAAAAAGGAACTCTGCTGATTGACAATAAAATAGGCTTCTGCTATCTTTAAACGTTATGAGAAACACTGTTTTATTGAAAGAAAGAAAAGGGCAGGTTAGTTTGGATAAATTTTCCGGCGAATGGGTAGCTCTTATTGAAAACAAGGTTATAGCGCACAGTAAAACTCTTGAAGTTCTAATGAAAGGCATAGAAAAATATCCTCTTAAGAAAAAGCCCTCTGTTCTTTTAGTTCCCCGAAAAGAAGAATGTCCCTATATACTTACTAACGTTTATAATCAGTTTTGCCGAAAAAGCTAACAAAGTTACCGTAGAAAGTTTATAAACAAAATATGGAAACTTTTATCAAAGCTTCATCATCCGTAAACGAAAAACAATTGAAAGATTTGAATATAAAGTTGGATAAATAGTGATTAGTTGATGGTTGACCCGCTACTAAAACGATGGCGGGCAAGTGGTGGATGGTTTATGGTTGATGGTAAAACAGAAATATAAAAAAAGTACAGAATTTGTCGGATTGTTTAGGTTGTATAATACATTTCGAATCACATCTCCAAATTCTGTGGGAGGTTGATAGATGAGTCTTAAGAAGAAAATACCTTTGAAGCAACAGAAGAGAATACAACACAAACGCGAAAAGAAAGAGCAGTTGTCAATTCACGACCGACTAATATTTTCAACATCGGACTTTCTAACTGATCTTGAATGTATTGTGGAAATGTTCGAGGTTGTCCTCCCTACACTTGAGCAGAAAGACAAAACTAGAGGTAATAGGGTTGAAGAGATTCTGAAATCACTAAAGAGCCGAATGAAAAAGAAAGACAATGGAGCGACAAAAACTCCATTGTTAACCAAAGTTACTGAATTGATAATGACATTACGCAAACTTCATCGTGCGAAAAGACTGTTTAGGCAAAATGCAATTGTAATGATGGTGTCAGAATATGACCAATTCTTAGGAGATGTTTTCAAGGCATTCTTTCGTGCAACTCCTGATCGCTTAAAGAGCCCGGATAAAACTCTTTCGTATGATGAGATTCTTCAACTTGGTTCGATTAAGAACGCTATTGAAAAGTTTATCAGCAAGGAAATTGACCAACTGTTTCGTGGGTCGCATTCAGAACAGATTGGTTATCTGGAAAAACAATTGAAACTAAATATACGAGAAGGGTTGTCCTGTTGGTCAACTTTCATTGAACTCACAGAACGACGGAATTTGTTCGTTCACCTAGGAGGACAAGTATCGCAACAGTACATTAGAGTCTGTAAAACACATGGGGTGACGATTGATGAGAAGCTAAAAGAAGGCATGATATTAAGCGCAAATGAGCAGTACTTAAGGAAAGCCTACAAGTGTCTATTGGAAGTCAGCCTAAAAGTGAGCCAGTCTGTTTTGAGAAAGGTTTGGCCCGATAAACTGGAAGATGCAGATGTCGCATTAAACAACATAGGGTTCAACTTCTTGGAGTCAGAGCAATGGGAACTTGCAAGAATGGTATTTGATTTTGCACTTACTTTGCCGCACAAACTGATATCCAACGAATTTTGGCGCAAAATTTTCATAATAAACAAGTGTATAACATTAAAATGGTCTGGAGATGAAAATGGCATGCTCAAATTGCTCAACGAAGTTGATTGGAGTGCTACTGATTCGAAATTTACGCTTGGAGTTCATGTCTTAAAAAATGAATACAAACAAGCAGAGTCCATTATGGCGGCAATGAACAGCAAAGAGCCAATCAAAGAATATGAATTCAGAACATGGCCAATATTCCGAGATTTTCGGAACACAGACAGCTTCAGGAGAGCTTATAAGAAAATATATGGTAAGGAATTTAGAATCGAAATCCCTGAAAGTGCAACCAAAACAATTGATCAACATCGCGAGCATAAGAAACAAAAGGGTCAAATAAAGTTAGATAAATAAACGTGAAAACAATTCTTAAAGTTCTCAAAAATACAATTCTTTGACCATTTGAACATTTAGTAGAGATTGTCATAGTAACGTTTATATTAGCTTTTATAGTTTATTTTGCTTCTAAAAAATTAGGCACAGATGACAAGTAATAAAAAGAATAATTTCATTGAAAGAATTAAGAAAATGACTGATGATGAACTTGATGAGGAATTACTGTCCCAAGAAATAAATGACATTGGAAGACATATCGTATTGCAAGAAAAGACAAAACGGCAATTTAAAAAGCCTCATTGGACTGTTATCCCAACATTTATTATTGTTTTGCTTACTTTGATTATAATGGTGTTATTAAATTACGATAAAATTATATTAATCTTAAGTAAGATAGTATATTATCTAATAAAGCAATTCGGGATATCTTAACTTATTTTCTCTGATGTCCCATAGCTAAATTGATTTTGAATGTTAGACATATGGATGTGAATTTGTAATAGATGGGGTCTAATAGATGTAATAGATGGGGTCAGGTCTTGCAATGCAACATTTGTCAGATTATTTAGGTTGTATAACGGAGATGGTGTGTAAATTAAAAAAAAGGAGGTACGATGAATTGGTATATAGCTGTATTAAAAAAATATGCTGTCTTTAGTGGTAGGGCTAGAAGAGAAGAATATTGGATGTTTTTCCTTTTTAATGTGATTATTAGTTTTATTTTGGGCATTATTAAGGGAATAACAGGAATGAGTATGGTTTCTACCATATATTCACTTGCTGTTTTAATTCCTGGTATTGCTGTTGGTGTTCGTAGAATGCATGATGTTGGGAAAAATGGATGGTTTTTATTAATTCCGATCTACAGTCTTATTTTGGCTGTTACAGAAGGCAATAAAGGTGATAATCAATACGGGTCTGACCCAAAGGCAGAACAGAAGGTAGAATCCTAAGGGGTAAAATCTTTCCCCTCTCTGTTTCGCCCTCAGAAATCACAAGGTGATTTCAATGACCAAAGTATCCCTTTTGGGGACTAAATCCCTGAGATGCCTTGCATCTCTAGGTGCCGGAAATCTTTCCCCGTGGAATGCGGAGCATTCCCGGGACTTTAGTCCTCGCAATTTTTCAAAATTGCAGAGGGTAAATTTATAGGAGCAGAGCTCAAATGCAATCAGTTAAAGCGTTTTACGTGTAACGAAAGGGGATCCCCCATTTTAAGAAAACAGAGTAGGTGTAAGTTCTTTCGCAAATTTTTTAAACTGCAATTCTTCAAACATTCCCCTTAAGCTGGACCAATCCGGAGTTTTAACCTCCAATTCTTGCGCATCAACTTCTATGGGAACATTTTTATCCAAGAGTATCAACTTCTTGTTGTTTAACGCAAGAGAAGAATTCAATTTAAGGCTCTCTGATATTTTTTCGTTTTTGATTTTATCTGTAGAGGCAACCACATCTTCCAAAAATCCAAACTCATCAAGAAGAACTTTAGCGGTTTTTTTCCCTATTCCCGAAACTCCTGGTATATTATCTACCGAATCGCCGATTAATGCAAGCAGGTCAGGTATTTTTTCAGGGTAAACGCCCAATTTTTCCTTGACAGCTTCCGGATTCAATATGTTCTCTTTTTTGGAAGAATTTAAAACGTTTATTTTATCACTAACAATTTGAAGCATATCTTTGTCGGAAGTAATGATCAATATTTTATCAAACTCATCCTTAAATTTCCAAGCCAGCGTTGCAAGTATATCGTCAGCTTCGTAGCCGTCCATTCTGGAACATTTAATTCCGAAAGCGTCAATTATTTGATTTATTTTAGGCAATTGCAGGCATAAATCATCCGGCATAGATGGGCGATTTTTCTTATAGTCAGAAAATTGCTTGTGTCTAAAAGTCGGGGCTTTGCTATCAAAACAAACAGCCATGTATTTTACACTTTTTTTCTCAAGCAGTGATAACAACATCTTTGCAAACCCATAGATAGCGCCTGTGGGAAAACCTTCCTTAGTAGTAAATTTTGGCAAAGCGTGAAAAGCACGATAAATATAGGAACTTGCATCTAATAAATAAAGTTTTTTATTAGAAGTGGATTTTTCTTCTATCAAACCTTCTTCTTATCCTTGTGCAAAGTAAGGATTACCTTGAGAGTCCAAAACATTTACGGTTATAAAAATCAACAGGTGTTGTCTTTCTACACTTTTAGCTTGTCTCTGGAAAAAAGCCTTCCCAATCACAGGAATATCACCGAGAAAAGGCACTTTTGATAATATTTCTGTCGTATTTTCATTCATCAATCCACCCAAGACAATGGTGGTTCCGTCGCGAACATTAACATTTGTAGTCGCATCTTTACTTACAAATCGCGGAAGCGCAGCATTAAACGGTATACCATCTTGTAAAAACAAAGTAAAAACATCTTCGCCTTCTATATCGCTTACTACCGGCTGTAAAAACAATCTTACAGATTTAGTCGGTTTAATAACCGTAGGACTTACATATAATACTATTCCTATATCCCGACTTGTAAACGTCCAATCATAATTTGTAGTGGTAATGTCTGTAACGTCATCTGTTTCTGTGTCAATCTCAACATCTTCAAAGAAATTAATGGTCTTTACAAATCTTACAACTGCCGGTTCATTATTCAAAGTTGTGATTGTAGGAGCAGAAAGAAATTTAGTATCCGACCTGGTGGAAAGCATATATAGTGTAGCAGCAATTTGTGGATAATTTGTTGAACTATAAGCAATCTGCAATCCTCCGCCAGCAACATGAGGAGGAGGTATAATACCGGCACCCGAAGTAAGTGAACCGGTAATTGTATCATGAGACCATGCTTGTGTAGGTAGTCCGGGAATACCGGAATATCTCTCGCTCCTTCCGATTGGATTTGCCCAATTAAAAGAGAAACTACCCCACTCTAATCCCAAATCCTTATATGTCTCTTCGCCTACGACAACAAATTTTGCTTCTATCGAAACCTGAGGCGGGGTTCCCAATTCTTCTATGAAGTTCTGTATCTTTTTTAAGTTTGCAGGTGTATTCCTGACTATTATTTTATTTTGCCCGGGAACAACTGTGATATAAGAACCGGGTGGCTGGGGAACAATCTGTGTAAGAATATCTACAATACCGATATCCGAAACATCTTCTGTTGTCCCTGTTGCCGTCCGTTGGCTAAAGACATTCCCTATTGGAAAAGTTATTAAAAAAATTACTGTTATCCATATTAACCCTAATTTTGCTCTCATCTAGTCATACTCCTTTTTTAATTTTTTCCTGTATTTTATTCGTCACCACCACCTGAACTACCAGATTCTCCAAATGTAATTGTTTCAAGTTGGAGTGGTTCTGGCCTTATTTGTCCGCGGATAGGTGCACCAAACTGCAAATCAAAAATTCTTGTTTCAAGCGTTTCCATCGGAACGTTATCAATCCTATCATTCGAAGATATCCAAATAACGTTGGGGTATATCTCATAGTTCAAACCTCGAGAACGCAATATTAAAGACAAAGCGTCCATAAGCGATATGTCGCGCAAAGAAGCAGTAACATTATAAGTGCTTACAGGAACAGTAGGAATAGTTTCCACTCCAACACCACCGGCACCAGTCGCGCCTGGCGGCATAGTAGGAGTTCCCCTGCCACTTACTGCAGGAGGAATATTCCCCCCTTCTATAGTAGTTGTTTCTGCTGAAAATATAGCCTCATCAATCATCATATTTACACCGCTTTGCCTTGCAAGAAACAGGATAACTGACCTCAAATCAGCATCGGTAAATTCAAGTGAAACTTTTTTCTGCTTGATCGTTTCCTTTATTGCTTTTATAGCCAAAAAATCTTCATCCTCTACTGTCTGCTTCTGCTTCTCTTCTTTTACCCCGCCAAGAACAGGCACAAAAGCGCTGTCAATTTCCAACATCTTCTTTTCTCTCTTCGCTCTATATTTGTCCTCAACAACATTCATTTCTTTCTTTGATTTATTAAATTTTGCTTGCGCAATTAGTGTTTCAATACCCGGATAATCTTGTTCTTCTTTTAAAACCTTTTCCCATATTTTAATTGCCTCATCATAGTCTTTATTTTTCAAATGCTCTTTGCCTGTATTTACCATGTCTTCTAATCTCTTATATTCGTCCATTTCAGCCTTAGCTAACTTTACTTCTTCCATAAACTCTAATGCTTCCGCATCTGTTGGATTTACTACGATTATCTTTTTAAGTTCATCCATGGCTCTATCGTATTTTTCATCACGTTCATAACGCCTGGCATTTACACGGTATTTTTGTATCCGCTTTACCTGCATCTGTTTATCTTTTTCTATTGCAGAATTGGTTTTTCCTATATTTAGGATAGCGTCTTTGTCTTGAGAATTAATAACCAGAATTTTGTTGAATTCAAGAAGCGCTTGTTCGTATTCACCCTGGTCAAAAGAAAGTTTACCCCGTTCTATATATATCCGTTTCTTTTGCTCTCTTTCGAATTGAATAATATTCTGTTGCAATTCCGAGAGTTTTCTGGCTTCTTCTTCGCCTCTAATTACCACGTCTTTTGTATCTTTTGTCAACTTTTCCATTCTAATACTTCTACTTTCCATGTCGCTAACTTGAGCCACTAAACCCTTAATTTCTCCAGCCATTTCATCGGGAGCTATCTTAAGAGCTTTACCAAACTTATCTTTAGCTTGCATAAATGCATTTACTTTCAAATACTCAAGCCCCTCATTCAAAAGAATCTTTATCTGCTCCAAGTTTGCTACATCAGATTGTTGTTTCATTTCTTCCTTTGCATAGATACACGAACAAGTCGAATATGCAAATATTAGAAACAAAAGAAAAACCATCACAAATCTTTTATTTTTTAAAATATCCATTAGTCTAATCTCCCTTTTCCGAAGGATTTATTCTCCTTCTTCTTCTATTTGAATTCTAATCTGTCCTATTAATTGACTGATTTCTTCCTCTAATTTATTTTCTTCCATTTGTTGTCTTGCGGAAGATATAACATTATTTATTCCTCTACATTCCGCTTGCACCCGATGTTTTTGTTGCAATTGGGCTTTAATGTTTCTTTGTTTTTCTATATCTTTTAAATAGTTAAAAGCCTGACGATTACCGGATTCAAGCATCAGTACTTCTTTTAATTCTTTTTCTGCCTTATCAAAATTATTTGCTCGGATATTATTACGCGCAGATTTTAAAAGTTCCGACACACGCCGAGCATTAGAACGAATGCGAGCTTTTTCTACTGCCACAAGCCCACCTTTAGCTCTGCGGTTATCATAATAGATATCAATAGCTTTCTTAAAATTTGCATCCGCTTTATCTAAATTGCCCGCTTTTAAATATTTAAATCCTTCGGTTGCATATTGAGCAGATTCTCCGCGAAGTTTTTCAGCTTTATATTTTTTTTCAAGCGGCGCAAGTTCTTGCAAAGATTTAGAGATTTGAATTGCTAATTTCTCAAGAGAAGATGCTTCGCTATAATAAATTTTAGCGCCATTTTCTTTTCCCTTTGAAACAAGAATCCGAGCATTATTTTCGTAAACAGAAACTTTTTCTTTTACTGAAATCAATGCATTCTCTAATCCTTTTCTGGCTTTTTCTAATTCTTTTTTTCTTATCAGCGAATTCGCATCTTTAATAGATTTTTTAGTCTGTTTTTCAAAATTGCGAATTGATGTTCTTTCCTCAGAGCTAAGACCAATATCTTTATTTAAAGTATCAGCATAAGCACTTTTTACCAAAAATAAACTCGGCAAAATAAACAAAGATAGAATTACAAAAAAAGTTATTAGAGTTCTCATTATTGTATGCGTTTAAACTCGCCTCCGGTCTTTAATTCATATTTACCAGCATCCGACCTGAAAATTATAACTGTATTTTCAGAAATACTCAAGACCTCCCAATTTTTGATTTTGTCACCTACTTTTACAAAGTAGGTTCTCTTTGTGCTTTCATTCTGTAACATCGCCTCTTTAGAACCTGACTCGAGAGGCATAATGCCCGTAAGTTTGAAAGACATCTGCACCGCAGGAGCACTTAATCTATGTTGTCCGGCTTTGTCGCTTAAAACAACAACACTACGAGTAATAGAAATCACCATGAAATTTTCCGCCTGCTCTCCCTCTTTTACATTATAAAGATTGCCTGTCCTGGAATTCTTTAAAGTAGCTACAAGAACGCCATCGGCTTTAGAAATTATCCCGATGCATTGCAAACTCATCCGAGGCGCAATCGGAGTAATTGGTCCTTTAACTTCAACCGGGAAAAACATAGCTCGTTCAGATATAGGTTGATAATAGGACATTGATTTCCCTTTTATGTAAGCACCCAAATCGATATTATATATGCCCCCGCCTGATTGTATACCCGAGGTTTTGGGTGGTTGAATTCCCCTTTCAAAATCTTTAAGTTCTTCTTTTTTATTCACTCCTGAAAACATCCGTATCCCGGTTAGGATTAAAAAAATCACAAAAACACCGAGAATCAATTTCTCATAGTTCTCTTTACCCCAAAGTAAAATATTATTGTTAACCATTTAATTTACCCCACAGAGTCGTCAACACCTCATAACGACTATCCCAGTATAAACGAAAAATCCATGAACAAAAAAACTATTTACATCTGAGCCTACAAACTTGTCAAAACTTTATTGCAATCCTATTTATTTCCATCTAATAACGGACAGCGACAAATCAACTTGTATATTTTTTTCAGATACAGATGCAACTGGCGAACGATAATCTCTCCGAGCCGTCACATTAGATCCAGTCGCCGTTCTGCTACTTGTTATTGAAGAAATAGAAGAACCAAGAGAAAACTCTCTTATTGTAAAAAATCCCTTGTCAGTATTTTCCAATGTAAACAAAAGATTGGTCAAAGAAGATGTATCGCATTTCACTCCTAAGTTTAGAGGAAAATCTTCATACATATTCGCATTTTGTGCCGCCCCCAACTCTATAACATCTATTGATTTTACTCCAACATCAATCAACAAATTAACAATTATTTCCGTAATATATAGGCTTCTTATTAATTGAGACGCTTCTGTTTCTGATGGTAAAAAATTAGGTAATCCAAAATCTTCGGTTAAAATCTGAACTTTTCTTTCTAAAGCTTTGACCTTAATTCTTTCTTTTACTTTTTTAAATTCTTCAAGAAAAAATAGAGGACGATTAACGCCTTCAGGAAGCGTTAATTCTTTCGATACTGGCAATTTCGCTTTCAAATTTTCGTATTTTTCTTTCAATTGCTCATTATCTTTTTGCATAGAATCGACCAGCTCTTTAGAGGGCAAATTCTCAGACGAATAAATCTGTTCAAGTTTGACAATAGTTTCTGCCAAGAGTTTATCCGCTTCATTTGACTTTTTAAATAACGGATAGCCAAACAATGAAAACACCATTATCAACACAGCTAATGCTATTAGATATGGAAGGCTCTGTTTTAACATTATTATTTCTCTAAACCTATTTCAAGTATAAATTTAACTTCGTCTTTTTGAACTGTCGATGATGCTCCTGTTGCCTGCGAAGTTGCTCTTGTGCTTCTAACTGTCGCCGTCGACCGAGTTGTTCTTGCGCCTCTAACCGTCGCCGTCGGCTGGGTTACTCTGCCACTCTGCCCCGCTTCCAAAGTAGATGCCACTGAAATTAATTCTACGGTTTTAAATAACGAGGAAGTTTTTAATTGTTTTATATATTCATCAACAGTAGGATAGGAAGCAGTAACACCGCTCAAAGATATTTTACTTCTCAAAGAAGCAGCCGTGTTCTCCAATGCCGGTTGGGATTGTGTCTGTCTTGTCCCCCTGTAATCTATCCTATCGGAAGGAGTTTCTTCAGCCATAGTAGGAACCGCTCTTCTTCTCGTAGTCGCTACCCTTGTAGGAGCAGTCGTTCTCATGGTAGCACCAGCGGAGGAGCCTCCTCTTCCTGATCTTCCGGTCGTAGGAGTAAATGTTGCGGTAGATATCTCTGTGATGTATATATCAAACGGTGTAAGTTCAGAAACTTCAAGAAGGATTTCAGATAATTGAGATTTTTGTTTAAGAACCCCCTCAATATTTTTAAGTTGACTTGTAATAGTTTGTTGCTCCTTTTTTAATATATCTAATTTAGATATATAAGGGGTATAAGTATCTAAAATCGGCTTCACTATACTGATTTTTTCTTTCGTGAAATTATAGCTTCTTGCATCCAACGCCAACATAAAAGATCCTATTAAAAACAGCGCAACAAAAGAAGCGATAAAATACAATCTTTTATTCGCTAATTTTTTCTGGCTTAGAATTTTGATAGGCAAAAGATTTATTTCAACCGATGAACGTTCCAAGAGCCGAAGAGCTAATCCTGTGCTTACGGAGAAATTGCTGACATTACTAGCCAATGCTTCCGGATTATAACGGATTTTATTAAAAGGGTTGACTTCTTTTATTTCTATTTTAAAAGCATTATTCAAAAGTTCGAAGATGTTAGAATTCTTTGGAAATTTACCCGACATATACATATATTGGAAATGGGTTACTTTTTCTACCTGCGACAGATAATAGGTAGTAGTCCTTTTAATTTCAGCGATTAAATCTTCCCAAATAGGCAGAATTACAGAAGAAACATCTTCTGTTTCAAGAATCTCTTCGGCTTTTTCAAGTTCTACTTTCCTTGCTTCTGCGATTTTCCTCAATATATTTCTTCTGCCGATAGGAACTGCTCGAGTAAACGCAATTTCCCCCTTGTTCTCAATAGACACATCCGTATAACTATACCCAAAATTCATTAAAATACCGACTTTTTCTTTAGATAACAAATCGTTAAAAATAAGACAGTTATGTAAAGCAAGCGAAGAGGTATCAACAATATCGGGAGTTTTATTTATAGATTCCTGTAAGAGTTTAATTAAATCTTCCGCAAAACTTTGCTTTATAGCGGCTATCAGCACTATTACAGGTCCCGGGATTTTGCTGATAGGAGAAACTACCTGATAGTCCCATCTTACTTCACTTAAAGAAAAAGGAACCTGCTGTTGAACCTCAAAAGATACTACTTGTTTTAGTTTTGAATGCGATACCGGCGGTAATTTTACCCTTCTTACAAAACTTGTATGCCCTCCCACACCTAAAGAAATTTCATCCTTTTCAAAATTCAATCCTTCAAAAGCTTTAACTGTATTTTCGACTAATACTTTTTTATCTTCTTCTTTTTTACCTAAGGAAGATTTTATCGACCTTGCTTTAACTAAAACAATACCTTCCGCAGTTTTAGCCAACTTTACTAAATTTATATGGTCGCCGGTAAATTCTATTCCTATCGCAGATTTAATTTTTGTTTTAGCCATTTTGTATTATCTCTTTACTGAAGGAAAAGAAAGTATAACAATATTAATAAACTCGGTCAAGATACATGAAATGTAAATTTCTAATTACCAATTTCTAATTTCCAATGAAATGTTTATAGTGGCAAAGTTGACTTTGCATTTTCAATACAGATGGGCTTTTTGATAATGCCGACATGAACTACACCGTTCAATAGGCAACTACAATAAAATTAGAAATATAATCGAAATATATTTGGGATAAACTTGAGTCTTGTTCTACTTAAATTCCTAATAAAATGCTCAACGTCTAATACAAACTAAATATGTGTCATTGCGAGCCCGAACGTAGTGAGGGCGTGGCAATCTAAAAAACGAGATTGCTTCACCTGCGGTTCGCAATGACGAGAATGTGACGTGGAAGTTGCGTAAATAATTGTAGTTGCCCATTTATGGGCTTTTTGATAATGCCGATATGAACTACGCTCCGACGTAATGTCGGAGCAACTACCCTACAATCCCACCTCCGAGGTGGGATTTTTAGGTGGGATTGAGTTTTTGGTTCATTTTAGAAATTGGTAATTGGAAATTAGGAATTTGTTAGCTTATTCCCCAATTTCGCGGAAATATTTATAAATGTTTTTGGGAGAAACAGTAGAATACGGCGGATGATCCGGATCAACTACCGTAAATATTCTCCTTGCAGGAGTCGGGTCGCTTCCGTTGTTATCGCTTGCCCGTACTTCAAAGACATAAGTGCCCGGATTTAAAGGAGGAAAATCATCCTTATAGGTATATGAGACTCCCTCGTCATGTAAAGAAGATCCGCGCAATTTCCAATTATATGTATACGGCGGCATTCCCCCTACTCCTCTCCATCTGAAAGTAGGAGAATTATTTGTGGTTTGCCCCGACGGCCCATAAGTAATAATCGTATTAGGAACTTCGGGAGAAACATACCATACCCAGACGGCAGGAGTTGAAACTCTGCGCGAAACATTGGCAATGTCACAAGCGACCCCGTCCAAATCTTTCGCTTTTACCCAGAACCTATACAATCTGCCCACTTGTAAGTTTTCATAAGACACAGAAGTTGCATCAATAGTCCAATCTTCGTCATCGTTTGAACTAGAATAACCTGTTGTTCCCGAACCACAATCTTCGCCGTCACTTGCATCACCATCATTATCAGCAACCCAATTATCGCTATTATCCAGCCACTCCAATTTGTATTTGAACCGACACGGAGTCGTATCAATCGCAACCCATTTAAAAGAAGCAAAACTATGCGGATACGGATTAGACGGATAGTTAACAAGTATAACTTGAGGAACATTTGAATCGATTTTTAGTTTATAACCAAATTCCACACTTGATGTCTGATGTTCTATACTGCTAATCTTTTCTATTATTGTATCCGCATGCGAATAACCCATATTGGGCGCAATCCAGACTTCTGCCGTGTCACCTAAAGCATTTTCTGCAATCTTACTCACTTCCATATATCCTTCATCAAGAACTCTAAATTGAATAAGATTCGTATCACCGTCGGCAAACAGCACATTCTTCGCATACAACCAAACAAAGTCATCTTTTACACCCCCCTGAAGCAAACGCTGTCCCTGATTATTGGACATAAGGGCATCTTCATCATAAAGACGAACTTCCTCACAATCAAACCACTCGCTCCATTCATCAGCCGCCATTAATGTAGAACGGAACCTATATTGAGCGTTAAGCGATATTCCGGAACAATTTGTAGCATCTTCCGGAAATTCCGTAACAGGCGTAGTATTATGTCCTTTGTGTTCCGGCTCAGTCCCTTCAGGCAGATTCTCATTATTCCTGTCTTTTACTTTAGTTCTAACAGTTACTTGTTTTTTGGGAATCCACATAGAAGTATTGCCTACAATTTCCGTATCTCCGCCGTCCCACTGAACCCAGACCTCGTCCCAATAATAATTATCCGTCTGGTAATAGTCGGCATCTATAATAGTAGTAGGAGTCGTGTAATCCTTCTTTATATTGTCTTTATCATTATCCGTATTATCATACGGCACAGGCACAAAAACTTCCGTCCCGCAAACTCTGTATGAACCGGGCGGCGTCTTATCTAAAGTAAAGACGATAATAGACGTATCGGAACTTGGTGGTTCTCCCTGTGGATAGGTATCGCTACTTAAATTAATTCTATTTTTAACCATCAACTGGACAAAATATGTTCTGTCGCCTAAATCAGTATCGGGGTCGTCAATCTGCGAAAGGTCTGGGCAGTCATCCTCGTCGGAACTACCATAATCTGTGCTATAAATACCCGTCGAATCGTTTTCTTTGTTAGTTCCCGAAACATTATCCCAATCTGAGTATATCCATTGTCCCGGATAAATTTCGCGTCCTGAGTCAACCGGTAATTCATCAGAATCCCATACAAGATCTAACACAAAATCACCGCCATCATCAAGAAGCGTCCAAATTCTTATCTGATATGAATCCAGCGGCCTATAATCGCCGTCTATATCTATATATCTCCACCTGAACTGAGGAGTAGCATCGTGAATAGGTATATTAGCCGGAAAGTCTCTCCATCCGTCATCGCCCTCAGACGGATATTTTACTCCGGCTACATCATAAAATTCTCTTACCTGCAAACGCCAAGGATGCAGTCCCAACCCCAAATCAGAGCCTTTAAAAGCTGACAAAGCGGTCGGCGAATCAAACCCGCCTACTCTTGCAAGTTCCTTGTTAAGTTTAATTCCGCTTGATATATTTTGCTCAAGCCCAGAAAGAATCGTTATAACCGCGTTATCATTAACATTGTCATATTCAACGCTTTCTATTTCATAAACAGGTTCTATATCAGTAGTGAAATTTCCGAAACTTACTTTGAGAGGACGATAAAGCAGAGTGTCCTGACTATCAGCGATAGTATCTAAAGACAAATTAATAATAGCGTCGCCTTCGCTATAACTGCCGTCCACCATATATCCGGTATATTTATGTCCTTCGGGAGCGAGTCGGACAATCTGTCCGCCATCAGTTCCGTCAGCAACATAACAATCGCCTGTGGAAGGGTCAATAGATACCGCATTAGGCAAATCAAACCCGTAAATTTTAATATGACGATTGCCGTTTAGAGCGTAACCGTCCGAAACATCTTTATCCAACCGGACAATATATGAATCCGCATTATCATTACACGCAACCCAGCAATCACCGGAAAGAGGGTCGATAGCTACGGAAACAGGGTCAGCAAAACCTGTTATTATTCTGTGATAGCCGGCATTAGTGTTAATATTATATCCTGCCGTAGATATATCCGCTTCGCCAATATCACCATTTATCCAAACCACCGTATCACTACCATCCGCTACCCAGCAATCACCGGAAGCAAAATCAACGGCAACCGCCACCGGTTCGGTAAATCCGCTAATTCTGGCAAGTTCTCTGGCAACAGAGGAACCGTCTAATATATTGTTGTTCAAAGCCGGTTCTAATGTAAGCCCGATAGATTCTTCTGGCTCGTCGTAGTCAATAAATTTATCACTTTCCGAGGCAAAACTCGCCTTAATCCATGAGTCAGAAAGGGCTGTATCGGAAATGCGGATTTCGTCGATAGGACCATTAAAACTACTACCCCCAATTATAAAGTCATTGATATTGATGTTTATCGGTTCAGACAAATCGGTATCCGCCACCAAATCTCCGCCGACATATAATTTTTGAGTGACGCCATCATAAACCAGAACAACTTGCTGCCATCCGCTTCCGATGGAGGCCGATACAATGTTGTTGTTTATAATTCCTATAACGGTATCCCCAGTATTTTTAATCCTGCCAATTCCATACGCGCCGTCTTTATTTATTTGAGTACCGAAAAATTCCGTTTCTTCATAACTTAAAAGGTCATTGTTTTGGGAATAATAACTTGCTTTAATCCATTCTGCAGAACGTGCTATATCAGAGATACGAACTTCGTCAATCATGCCGTCAAAATATGCTGCCCCAGGATTTCCCTCCTCCCATCCAATAAACACATTCCTGGTTGAGTCAATACTTCCTTTACTGGAAATACCAAATTGGCCTTGGAACACACCATCAACATAAAAGATTAAAAAACCATTCCTATCACCAGTTGCCACTACATGATGCCAAGTATCATCACGCAGGTCACTACTTGTCGATTGATAGTTTGTCCCGGCACCATCATTCAATTGGACTGCCAATTTCCCATTATTGAAAAGAAAAAATATATAACCATTGTAAGGATCTGGGTTTCTTCTACCTATTATTGCAGGATAATTTGGTTGTGTTACCGCTGCCTTTATCCATGCCGTCATTGTAAAATCTGTACCCGAACCAAAGTTTAAGCTACTGGAACCAGGTACTTCAATATAGCCGATATCAAAATCATCAGTTCCATCTATTTTGCCAGTAGCGTTTTGGATTACTCCTCCGATAGGAGTTCCATTATTCGCATTAGCTGTTGAATCATAATGTGTCCCCGATGTCTCATCCAAATGCTGAACCATCTTGAAGTTGCTATCCCATACATTTTGTGTGTCCTGCGCATCGGTAGCATCAGAGTTACCGTAATACATATATACAATGGTAGTATCTGTATTACTTATCTCGGGCACCTTGACCCAAACAACGGAAGGATCGGTCTCATCCCATTTTTCTATTTCATATCTTAACGGAGTGCCTTCCACATCAGTAAACCTTATATCTTCGCCATTATCTTTTGTATTGCCGTAATCAATTCGGGTTGAATCAAGCTTGACCATTAATGGGAAATTGGTTAAACCCGGAGCGTCTATTTTTGTCGGGTCTATGCTGATTGTCCTTCTATATTCCCATTCTTGAGTATATTTCACTACCGAACTATCCCCTGTATCGACCGCCCAAGCTGTATCGTATTCGGAGTTCTTTCTGTTAGTAATAGAATTGGCAGAGACGCTTTTTGGAGAAATTAGCGATTTGTCCCTGAATCTATCTATATGAATAACTGCCGCCTCTTTATCAATAATGGAATGGCTTGAAAGCAAATCATCCGTAGTAGCAAGATAATTAGTTGCTATATCAAAATCTTTCGTTTCTAAAACATTGCCAGCGCGATTATCGCTGTAAAAATCTATTTTTATTCCCGGATAGATGCTTTTATCTTGGCTAAGAAGATTGAATTCACTTTCACCACCCCAAAATGTTCCTAATACCCAGGGTTTTACTAGCGGCGTATCAGACGGCTCATCCCTGCCCCAGCCAGTAAACTGAGTAATGCCCGAATCATTTGTTGAATCGTCTGCGAACCACACTTTCGTATTATATGTATTTGTGGAAACCGAAACGGGAGATTCAAATCCGCCCGAACGCACCAATTCCATATAAATAGGAGAGTCAGCAGTAACTTCTTCATCTACGAGGTTAGGAGAAGGAGAAGTAAATTTAATCACCCATCCATTAACAATATCAGAGTCCACACTGTCAATCTCATAGACATCTGCCCGATTCATTCCAAAACTCAATTTTAATCCGGGATAGAACAGACCCGTAGGGTTGATATTTACGGCAACTGTATCGCCGTCCTCACCCACATCGGTTACTTTTATAACAGTCGGCGCATGTCCATCCTTATAAAGTCGGCTTACCTGGTCATTGCCCGTATCCGCAACCCACGCGTCCGAAAATGCGTATTGAGGAAAAATAAGCCCTAGAATGATAAGAAGGACTAAATTCTCCCGCAAAAACTTGTTTTTAAATAGTTTATTCATATTCATTTCCGTTCCAATACTATCTTTACTGTATTTCCATCTTTGCCGATGAATCGGCAACTACAATTATTTACGCAACTTCTATGCCATGTTCCCGTCATTGCGAGCCAAAGGCGAAGCAATTTCGTTTTTAGATTGCCACGAAATCCTACGGATTTCACGGGGCAATGACAACATCGTTGTTCTTTCTGTTTTCTGGAGTGAACCAGAACAAGTTCGGTTCACTCCAGTCCTGAACCGTGATTTTGTAAAACAAAATCTCTGGTTCACGGGCTGTCCTCTGTCTTATGCTGTTCTATTTCCTTTTTTTCTTTTCCCAATTGTTAATTTTGCATTTTGCATTTTAATTTTTGATTTTACTATCATCTCTCCATCACCACCATATATTTCTTCTCGCCTAAAATTTCGTATGTTTTGCCATCATAAACAACATCGCCTTTATCACTTTCCCTAAGCGCCTGCCCCGTAGATATTATAGTAAAAACTTTAGATTTAGTTGTTATAAGGTTTGAGATTTTGGAGAAGGTTTCCAAATTAATAACTTTGCTACCGCCTGCATCTTCAACATTTAAAATCTCTCCGATGGTTTTGAAGGGACCCTTTAAAGGGTCTATATCATTTTCTCGATGATTTATAATATCGTTAGCAATCGTTGATGTAGTTATTCCCGGTAATGCCTGCAATATTACAGTATCAGCAGTATTTATATTTATTCTGCCATAAGTCCTATATTCGGGAGATAAAATAATCGCGTCGAAATAAGCTATATTGGAGCCTGCTCTTTTCTCAACACATATCGCCAAAAGGTCAGTATCAGCAAGAGGGTCATTCGTAATTTTCCCTCCAATCTGAATTTGTCCAAAATAAGCAGTCCTGTCAGGAGTAAACTCAAGAAGTTTACTGTCAGTTATTATGACATCGTCGACTGATGTAGTAACTATAACTTCAACAAGCCCGCTGTCGTTCTCTATCATCCCTTTAATGTAAAGGTCATAAATTCCATTTGCGTTTTCGGGCTGAATCCTATCTCTAATCCCCCACCACCAAGTATCAGGCTCATCATCATCTGTATTAAAATAAAAAGGAGTTAAAAATATATCAACCGGATTGGGTTCATAATCCCAATTCACCACATCAGGATAAGCCTTCTCCGCTTCCAACCTCTTCTGCGATACGGTTATTTTATCGGCAATGCGTTGAACAAGTTTTGTATCTTCGTAAGCTAATTCATCATATCCTATCCTAGACCATTCAAAGAAGATGATGTATTCAGAGGTATCATTGGGATTAGTCGTCCAATCTTGAGTTACGGTTATTTCATTTGAAGTATTGCTTTTAATTTCTCTTATTTGTCCCGCGCCTTTTCCGGATGCGATTAAAATATATGCGCCTTCCCAATCACCGGATGTCCAAAGAGAACTGGGAATTTTCAAGGTATCATCGCCTCCATCCGAAGCCCATCCGTAATCTTCAATTCTCATTCTGCTGACATCTTTAATATCTCCTACCGTTGCAAACGGCATATTTGGCACATTCGCATTTACGGCAAGCGCGGGATTTTCCATACATACGCTGTTTTCCCCACCCGGTGTCCCGCCACGCACAGGTTCCCCCGATATAGTCAGCACTTCGTCACCTTCAATGTTAATGTGCCACCAATCATCTATCCCGTCATTGTTTCTATCCCAGACCACAGTCGGGTCGTCTTTTTCTAAAGCGACAAAACCGTAAACCTTTACGCCGTTATCCTGCGTATAACATACCCTATTTATATCTTCTGCCAAATAATTAACCTGCGATACAATCTGCTGGTCAGCCAGCAAACCTTTATATAGAGTAACAGCCATAGGTTTAAAGAATATGTAATAGCTACGATTAGATGAACTTTCATCAACAACAGCACTACTCTCCCACTCCCATTTAGTGCTTATAGTTATCGTATCAGGAGTATTGCTGACAACCTGACGGGTAATCGTACTATCGACATTATCAACTTCAATAATAGCCGCGATGGTAGCGCCTTTCCATTGGTTATTCAGCCAGGGGGAACTACCAATCTGTAAGGTGTTTTCACCTATTACAATATACTCTCCAGACTCCTCTTTACCTGCCGGGATTTCAATCGGCGAATCCGTAAATATACTGCCGGAGAGAATAATCGTATCGCCATAACCGTCTTCCGCAATGTTTATGGGAGCGGTTGAAAGTTGCAATTGAACCACTCTATCAGAATTATTTCCGTCAAACCAAGTATTTTCAACAAATATATTGTCTTGCGCTTTTATAGGAACATCATCGTCGTCCTGGTCAAAATCCAACGATAAACTATCGTCCTTATCCACCGCCAGAACCATATAATCTCTCGCTTCTATAATAGTACCATCGGGAATTGTTCCCGTCCATCCGGCAGAAGTTGCAAGAACCCATCCGCCGATATCCACATCATTATCCGATATATTTAAAAGTTCGACATATTCGCAATCCGGTTGTTGGGACAATTGAATGTAATCAAGATATGCGCCGTTATGTTCGTTGGTATTTTCCGATGTCTTCAATTCTATTTCGCCCAAACCCGCATCTTTTACCTCTATAATTCCCAAATCTTCCAATAACCAACCGCCTATATTACGGGTACCCGCTTCTTTGACAATATCATCAGGCGCATCTGATCTAAGGGTAATAGTAAAACTATGGTCTTGCGCAACACTAAATAAATCACCATTAGCGGGAACATCTGTCCAAGGTTCGCTTGGGTCTATATTTAATGTATCTGTTGTATTACTGACAACCCGCCGTTCCTGTCCAACTCCTGTACCTGTTGGATTGTAATAAATCGTAACTAAGGCGCTTTCCCATTGATCGATTTCCCAGTTTTCCCCAGAAGAAGTCTCTAAATTTGTCGGAGTACTACCCAAAGCAACAATCCCGGTATCAGGCGCGCTGGAATAAGTAAGCGCTCTTAATCTATAAAATCCTTCACGCAAAATTTCCATATCGACGGTGATAGTTTTAGGGTCAGTAAGTGTGGATGCAGTTTCGGAATAAATGCCCTTATAATATAAGTCTGTATCATGCCATCCCGTTCCTCCTCCCAACCTTTGCTCGAAAAGTTCTTCCGCTTCCCATTGATATGCGGGCTTTACCATAATCTCGTTTATCCTTATTGCTTCAACACCGCAGGCTACTGCATTATCTTGGATATGATAATAGGAACCATTCGGGGGATTACTGCCTGCATCCCAACTGCGGATTATCCATACCGTATTTTCATCATTGTCGTAAATTGTCCGAACCTGCTTTACTTTTGTCCCCGAGTCATCAAAAACAACAGTAATTTTAGCGCCGATCCATTCGTCAGCATCCCAAGGATCCGAATTATCTTCCAAGATATTACTATTTGCATTCGTAGATAGTCCCGTATCTTCGTGAGAAATTTCAAGAAAAGTGGAAACGTTGTCTGTATCTGCATAGTCAATCGTATTAACCGCGCATTGAGCGGCTAATCGCTTGAGTTCTTCGTAGGAATAATCATTGGGATAGAGAGCCATTAAATCTTCCCACGCAGAATACATAACCGAATAAAGAGTAGTTGCGTCTTTGAGTAAATTTATATTAAGTCTCAAGAATCCCGAATCGGTGGTATTTTCATCCGAAGAATATACAGTAATGTAGGGTTTGAGATTATCAAATATTGTTGGACCAACATCAAATATGTTCTTTATTTCTTCAATAGTAATAAACGGCTGGTCATTATCATATTGATCCCAAGCAACAAATTCATAAGGGTCATCCAACCCCTCGCCTTCTTCGTCAAATTGCCCGTCGGCATTATTATCAATATCATCGTGTTCTAAAATAATACTGTCTGCATTATCATCTTCGCCATCTTTGCCGGGTTCTTCCAAAGGAAGGACTAATTGGCCATCTTCACTCCCGTAGCGATAATTGACAATTCTACTGGCTAAATCTTGAGTAGTCACCCCGCCAAGATCCCAATAATCTAATTGCGTCGGACTACCTGCATAAAAAAACTTCTCCAAACTTATTTCAAACGGTTTCCATCCTTGTCGCGGGTCGTTAGGGGAATTATCCCAATTATCTGAACCAACTACTTGATATCCCGCCGTATTTATATTGATCTTGCTTGATTCGTCTATTATTAAAACCGCATAACGACCTACAGTATCGCCGTTATCATCGGCAACATAGAGCCAGCGGGAATCCATACCGCTCCCCCAACTATCATCACTTACAGTAATAGTATCATCATCGTTATCTATACTACTATCGTTGATATCATCCTCTGCGCTAAAGATACTATTAGGACTTTGATTTCTATATCCCCATTTATCAGTTTTATACGCAACAAAACCCGTATCTCTGCCGTCTGATTTGAGAACTGTGATTGCGTGCTCTATACCCGACTTTGCGATATAGGACGCTTTCAAACCCTGCATATAATTAAACGCGGTTTTTTCTTCCATACGCATCGTATACATAAAAGTAATTCCTATGGACGAAAGAACGGCGATAATCGCAACAACTATAACAAGAGCCATACCGGAGGAATTGGTAATTGGTAATTGAGAATTGGAAATTTTTGATATTTGATATTTGATTTTTAATTTATTGCTCACTGTCCGCTCCCGGGTATATTGACTATCGTAATAAAAGTGTCGTGCCTTATCTCATCCTTTTCCGATTCGTATTGCATAACAAGCGTGATTTTTATTGCGCGGGGTAAATCTTGTCTAGGATTTCCTGCTCCGTCATCCCACCAACCGGCATTAGCACCGGTAGTCCACTGTTGTCCATCAAAATATTCAAACTGAAGATTAGAAACACTTCCAATAAGAGCATTTTCGTTTCCAAAATCTTTTTTATTGCCAATATCGAAAAATTTAAAATTATTTTTCTTGGTAGTCCATCCTTTTTTAAGTTCATTACCCGCTAACCAATAACCCACCTCGCATAATTCCCCATTATACTTTCCGACTTCTTTTGTATTATCAGGATTTAATGGAGCGATAAAACAAAAAGTGTCGGGCAAATCTCCCGTGCCATCTAATCCCAAGCATTCAGCCCCAATCCTCTCATCCACAAACGCTTTTTCTATTTCTCTGGACATCATATCTAAGGCGGCTCGGGCTTCGGAATATATAATAGCTTTATTCGTGCCTTTTCGCTGTGAAAATAAACTGCTTTGAAACACTGAAAATAGGGTTGTAGATATAACAGCAAGTATGGCTACCACTATCATGACTTCGATTAAAGTTAAACCAGTGTTGTTGTCATTGCGAACATAGTGAAGCAATCTATTTTTAAAATATTGGGATTGCCACGCCCTCACAATGTTCGGGCTCGCAATGACAGGCGTTTGTCTTTTATTGTTTTCTTTTCTCATTTTTTTCTATAAACTTTAAACCATAAACTATAAACTTTTTAATCATTATTATTTAGCTTTTCATTTCTTTAACAATTCGTTGAACTTATCAACCGAAATGTATGCGTCTCTTATTAAAGCGCGAAGGAGCCCTCTATCTAAAACTTTATGCTCCGGAATAGACAAAGTAGTTTCCATTCCGCTCTTTTTCATTATTATATGTCTGCTTTTTGCTCGTCTTTCCACATACCACCCCGCTTTTTCAAATGCTTTTATAGTTTCTTTTCCAGAAACAACCGGTAATTTTGCCACTACACAACTACCTCCATTGTAGCAACCTCTTTTGTTTTCGTTGACATTATCTGGTCACCTAACACAGAGAGGCAGCCTTGTATTGCATCTTTAATGTTTTCAATTGTTTCCTCGAGTGTTTCCCCCTGCGAATGACAACCGGGAATTGCAGGACAATGCGCCACATAACCAAAATTTTCGCCTTTTTCAATTATAATTCTATAGGTCATATCTTTTCCCCCATTTCTTTTACCCTTTTTATTTTATTTTTATTTGTCATTGCGAATGGAGTGAAGCAATCTCATTTTTAGATTGCACATCTTGTTCCGAGCCTGTCTTTGAGATTGCTTCGCCCTGACTTGTCGGGGCTCGCAATGACAAGCGTTTGTCTTTTATTGTTTTCGTTTCTGTCATCTGTCCTCCCTGCCCGCCGTCTGTTTGGATGGTGTCATCTGTCTCATTTATATTTCTCAGTAGTGGCAAAGTTTACTTTGCATTTTTGCATTCAATACAGTCGAGCAAGCTCAACCACTACATATATCCACTGTATTTCTACGTATTTCCATTTATTTCCGTTTTATTTTTTATCTATACTTTTCATAAAACGGGTTCGCTATATAGGTGATAAATGTTTCGGCTCTGTCTCTATCCGCTTCCGTCCAGTAAACAGCGACATATACTTTTTGGCTTAATAAAACATCGTCCCAATCTCCATCTAATGGCCATGTTTTTCCATTACCGTTAGCATCCCAATCTTCAGCTTTAATATAAACATCCATATCTGTATTATTATATTTATATTGTATAGTTGTACCTATAGTAATAGTTGCATCCGAATCAACAAAGGGACATGTATCCTGGCTTGCTAATTCAAAGTATCCTATACCATTCCCATTCCTCACATCAGTTGGGATACCTGTTGTGAAATCTCCATGGTCTCCTATATATCCTGCATAATCCCCATCATAAACCGATGCGGCTGTTTTTATATTTTCGAGCACTCTTTGCGCGAGAATACTTGCTTCCGAAAAAGTAGATGCTCTTCGGGACAACTTCAAGCCGATAGGGAAAAGGTTTGCCAGCGCAACCAAAGCTATGGCAAGAATAGCCATTGATATCGCCATTTCTAACAAAGTCAGACCTTTATTGGTAGTTAGTAATTGTCCCTCTGGAATTTCAGAGAAATTCCGAGGATTGAGTCCCCGAAAATCTCTGATTTTTGGGGGATAATTGGTAATTGGTACTTTGAAGATTTTTTTTATCATTCTACATTTATCCTACCAGTAAGTTTATTAACTTTTATGATATTAGTATCCTGGGTAGATGTTTCTACAATGCCAATATCTTTATATGGGGGAGTAACGTCATGTTCAGAGCTTAAACCACCGGCAGATTCAAATTCCAAATAGTAAATATCAGGAGTAGTAGTATAATTTTTTTCATCGGCAAATAAATTCGTATCAAACTCCACAAATTCAGGCAAAGCCTTCCAGTTTTCTGCGGGATTGACAATATCATCCTCTTTATAGATAGCAACGGCATGATTTAGAGCATCAAAAACGGTCCTGTATCTTTTTCTTTCCGTGATAGTGGTGTTTCTTGTTCTTCTTAAAGCGGATATAATCATATTAGTCCCTTCTTTCAAATTTCTGCCGCGTGTATAGTTTCTGAACATAGGCATAGAAACAGCAACCAAAACCGCCATAATCGCAACAACAGTCATCAGTTCGATGAAGGAGAAACCGCCTTTTCGTAAACGGTAAACCGTAAATGCCTGCCCGCCAATATTTGGCAGGCGGGGTAATTGGTAATTATTTTTATTTTTCATTTCTAATACTCTTCTCTCCAACTCTTTTTCACATCCCAATTATTTACGTCGTCTTCATAATAATCAGTTCCCGCTATTGTTCCTGTTTTTTTATTTTTACCCATGGAATAGATGTAATAACCAAGATTAGGAGGAGCATCAACAGAACCACCATCACCAGAAGCTGGATAATCAGTTCCTTGAGTAGGAGGATTAGTAGAATGTTCATTTTTCATATAAACATAATATTCCTTCCAAGAGTCCTCGTCTATACCTTTTATGTAGGGACCATGCCAGTTGCGATCATTACTAATAAGTGGTTCAGGAGTACCATCAGGCTCTCGAGCAGTAAGTCTCCAAGCTAAAACGTCTATTGAATCCCAAGATGCAGTAGAATGCGTATCTTCAGGATATCTTCCTGTATCATTTTCATACATGGCAATAGCGTTTTCAATTGCGGCTATGTCGGCTTCGGCCCGTGTCATTTTCGCTCTTTCCAATCTTCTTGCTACATTGGGCGTCATAATTCCGGCAAGTAAAACGATTATTGCTATAACCACCATAAGTTCCATCAATGTAAAACCTGCTTCTGGCAAATGGTAATTGGCCCTCTGGAATTTCAGAGAAATTCCGAGGATTGAGTCCCCGAAAATCTCCGATTTTTTGGGGATAAAAGGTAATTCGTAATTACTGAATTTTTGTTTCTTCTTCATTGTTCCTCCTTATTCAAAAATTATTTTTTTTGAAACTTTTGGTTCACCCTCGTTGCCAATGTCAGTAGTTGCAATAGTATATGAGCTTGTTCCCGATGTAATCACATAGGTACCATCCCACGGAGTATCTAAACTTTCCCCCTCATCACTGGATATATAAGGACCTCCAACACCAGTAAGCCATAACTGGGACAACTGCCCTGGAAGTTCTCCATTATCAATCTGGAAAAGGCTTACTGCTTTCACAAGGATATCAATATCTGCAGTTGCTTTAGCCTCTTTCCCTTTTTCCAGGTGTTTAATGACATTTGGTATCATTATTGCCGCTAAAATACCTATTATTGCAATTACAACCATAAGTTCTATAAGGGTGAACCCCGTTAGAGATAGGTCGCCATTGTATCTTTGGCGACCGTAACTAATCGGAAATATCCTTGTCTTCTCATTAGCTCTTGCAATATTATTAGAAGCTAATTCTTCTTTTGATTTAATCTCTAACGGGGTGAAGCCCCCTTTAGTAATTGGTAATTTAACTTTCATAACTCATCCTCCTTTTATATATTAAGCAACTCTTATGCCAATATAATATTGAAATACAATTAGAAATAGTTTGTGAACTGTCATTCCTGCACGTAGTAAGCAGGAATCCATTCTTTCGTCATAAATAGATTCCCGATAAAAGCTATTCGGGAATGACACACAATGTAAAATACTTTCTCACTCATTAGTAACTATAGACCCTAAACCGTTAACTATTTTCTTTCTATTATACTCCACTTTTTTCCGCAAGTGTAAACTATTTTGCACACTTTAATACTCCTCACTATTTTCGGAGTATTAACGATGAACGATAGACGATGGATGTCCGCTCACTACGTTCGCTTGGACGAGTTTGTATTTCTCTTTTTTCGTCCATCATCTCTCATCCGTCGTTCCTCGTAAAATCTGTCATCTGTCATGGCGAGCTATTACCCACTTACTGTCATTGCGAGCGAACACAGTGAGCGTGGCAATCTCGTATTTGAGATTGCTTCGCCTTTGGCTCGCAATGACAAGAGAGAGTATGTTTTTCCATATTTTGTCTTCCTTCTTATTTCTTAAGAAATAAACTAAAAATGGTCCCTTTACCTTCCTCGCTATTTACTTTTATATCTCCGCCTATTTTTTTTATGATAGCGTATGATATTGCCAGTCCAAGTCCCGCGCCATTCTTGCCCTTGGTCGTAAACAGCGGTTCGAATATCAATTCTTTTTCTTTAGGTGAAATACCCACACCTGTGTCGGAAATATCGATTTGAATTTCTTTACCTATTTCATGCGCTTGGAGTTTTAGGGTTCCGCCTCTGGGCATTGCCTGATAGGCATTGGATATAATGTTTGAAATTGCCTGTTTCAAACTCTCTCTCTCGCCTTGGGCTTTAGATAAAGAATCGGGAAGTTCGTTTTCAACTTTTACTTTTTTATAGTTTTTTTGTGTTATAGCCGTTTCTTTTAAAATCCCACGGATAAGAACGCCTAAATCAATCGGTTCCAACATTATTCGTTCATCTGTCCTTGCAAACTGGAGTAATTCCCCCGCTATTTTGTTCATGCTATCAGCTTCGTCTTCTATAATTTTAATTTCCTCGTTTAGATTTTTATCCCTGCCCGCCTCTTTTTTAATGGCGGGATTTCCTATTTTTTTCTTTAAAAGATAAGTAGCGTTTTTTATTATTGCTAACGGGTTTCTTATCTGATGGACTACGCCTGAGGCCATCTTCGCCAAAGACGCCAATTTTTCTTTCTGAAGAAGTTCTATTTGAGTTGATAATAATTCGGAACCCATTGATTCTAACTGTTTTCTTTTAATTTTCAATTCTCTGTCCAATCTTTCATTCATTTCTTTCATTTCTTTGCGGGCTTGCATGGATATTGATGAAAGCTCGTCTAAATATTTTGGATTATAACGGGTCTTTTTTGTAAAAAGATTAAAGGGGATTAAAAAGGTTAGTATTAGAATAAGCGCCAATAGGAAACCGATTGCGAAGAAAAATAAAGAAACGAAATAGATTCTGCTGGAAAATTCGGGACTGACAATGATGGGGAAAAAAGCAAGAAGCCCCAACATTAATAGAAAGATTAAAAGAATATATACGCCTTTACGCATTTTTTTAAAAAAGTATCGGGCACAGAGGCACATAGTTTTTTGCTTTTCACTTTGCGCCTTTGTAACTTTTTATAGTTTTCGCGGTTTTATTCCATATTGTTGTAATTTGTCATAGAAGTGCCTTCTTGACAGTCCTGCTAATTTAGAAGCCCTCGTAATATTTCCCTGTGCTCGTCTTAGTATATAGATAAGATATTCTTTCTCAGCTTTTTCTCTTATCTGTTTGAACGAGAATGTTTCTTTTTGCCCTGAGCTTGAAGAAGAAAGAGAAATGTCATTATTTCCTTGAGACGAAGCGTCATGACTATCTATACGCCTTATGACAGGAGGAAGGTCTTCTATTTTTATTATATTTCCTTTAGAAAGCACCAAAACAGCTCTTATAAGATTCTCCAATTCTCTTACATTCCCGCGCCAAGGATATTCGCAAATAATCCGAAACACTTCGGCGGAAATTTTTTTGAGCGGGACATTGTCTTCTTTACTATATTTCTTCAAGAAATGGTCTATCAATAAAGGGATATCGTCTTTTCTATCTCTTAGGGGCGGAATATTAATGGATACAGTATTTATACGATAATAGAGATCGTCACGGAATTTTTTTTCTTCTATTAATTTCTCTAAATTTTTATTTGTGGCGGATATTATTCTTACATTAACTTTTATCGGAGCAATTCCTCCCACACGTATAAATTCTTCCGACTGCAGGAAACGTAAAAGTTTCATTTGAACGGAAAGAGAAAGGTCACCTATTTCGTCTAAAAATATAGTGCCTTCATTTCCAACTTCAAAAATTCCCAGCTTTTTTTTGTCTGCGCCCGTAAATGCGCCCTTCTCGTGCCCGAATATTTCCGACTCTAAAAGCGTCTCGGGTAATGCTCCGCAATTTATAACCACAAAATTTTTGTCTTTTCGTCCGCTTCTTTTATGAATAGCTCGGGCGACTAATTCTTTCCCCGTGCCGGACTCGCCTCTTAAAAGAACAGGAACTTTTGACTGCGCAACTTTTTCTATAAGAGCATATACTTTTTTTATACACTCTGCATCGCCTATGAGTTCTTCAAATCCGGATTTGCGTTGGAGTTCTTCTTTTAAATAGATATTTTCTTCTGCGAGTTTCTTATGCTCCAGAGCGTGTTGGATTGTATGAATAACAGTTTCGGGTTCAAAAGGTTTAGTTATATAGTCGTATGCTCCCAGTCTTAAAGCCTCTACTGCGGAATCAAAACTTCCATAAGCTGTGATAAATATTACGGGTATATCGTACCCCTTAGACCGCAT
>JAGLSL010000009.1 GCA_023135785.1 bacterium | reverse complement strand
TAACTTCGTCGCCTATTTTAACATTTGGAATTTTACTAACGTCTATCATTGTTTGATCCATACAAACTCTTCCCACAACAGGAGCTATTTTACCGCAGACAATAACCTTGCCTTTGTTAGATAAAGCGCGACTATATCCTTCGCCGTATCCTATTGGAAGTGTAGCAATAAGCGAGGCGCGTTTAGTTGTGTATGTTCTACCGTAACTTATAGTTGCGCCTTTTGGAAGTTTTCTCAAACATACTATTCTGCTTGACAGAGATAATGCAGGCTCAAGTTTAGCTATTTTTTTGAAATGGGCAGAAAGGTAATATCCGTATATTGCTAATCCCGGACGAATCATGTTGAAGTGGCTTTCGGGAAATGCCAAAACTGCGGCGCTATTTGCGGTATGTTTTAAAGGGATGTCTATTCCCATAGCGTCAATGTCTTTTAATAGTCGGTCTAAAGTTTCGATTTGCTGACGGGTGAAATTTTTGTCGGATTCGTCAGCGGATGGGAAATGTGTTGATATCCCTTCTATCTTTAAGTTTTTGAATTTCAGAATTTTTTTGATGAAATCTATTGCTTCCTGAACTTTTATTCCTGTTCGTCCCATTCCTGTATCTATATCTATGTGGACTTTTATTTTTTTATTTTCCTTTAATGCTTCTTTGTCTAAAGCTGCAGCAACTTCAAGAGAGCATAATGTAGGCGAAAGATTATATTTGATGATTTCTTTTGCGTCTTCGGGCAGAATGCAGTTCAATATGAGAATAGGAAGTTTGATTCCTATTCTTCTTAAAAGAGCGCCTTCATCTATAGACGCAATGCCGAAATAATCCGCTTTTTTTTGTATCGCCTTTGACACTTTTTCCAGCCCGTGTCCGTAAGCGTCGGCCTTAACACATGCGAGAATTTTTACGTCTTTACCGATTTTTTTTCTGATTGTGTCAATGTTATTTTTTATTGCTTTTAAAGATACTATAACTTTTGTGGTTCTCATATTTTATAAGGCATTATAGGTTAATTGATTGATTGTTTTCAAACCCCGTTAGAAGTAGGAAGAGCCGAAAGCACTCCTGTTGCAGAAATATCTAAAAACAGTTTTTACTTCTAACGGGGCAAACAGATGATGGTATGTAAGTTTTTGTAAAATGATATAATTGCCGCATGATTATAGGTGTAGGAACGGATATTATCAGTGTGGAAAGAATAAAGAAAATAATAGAGACAAGAGGCGAGCGCTTCTTAAATCTAATATTTACCGATAGCGAAAGGAAATATTGCCAGAGAAAAGAATCACCCTGGATTAATTACGCAGGCAGATTTGCTGCCAAAGAATCGGTATTTAAAGTTTTGAAGACAGGTTGGGGGCTGGGAGTCAGATGGAAAGATGTGGAAATATTAAAGAATAAAAGCGGCGAACCTTATATATCCCTTAAAGGAAAAACCAAACTAATAGCCGCCCAAAAAGACATAAAAAATATTGCTTTAAGCATTTCCCATGACAGAAAATATGCTATGGCAACTGCAATAGGAGAGAGTATTGACTAAATATAAAATAATAGAAGATATAAATTTATTAAAGGAAAAACTTCGCGAAGAAAAGAAGCAAAATAAAAAAATTGTATTTACAAACGGATGTTTTGACCTTATCCATAAAGGGCACATAATCCTTTTGCAGAAAGCAAAAAGCCAAGGGGATTTATTGGTAATCGCTATAAATTCTGACGATTCAATAAGAAAATTAAAAGGGAAAAACCGTCCGATATTTCCTGATTATGAGAGGGCGGAAATACTTGCAAGTTTCTGGATGGTGGATTTTGTAACTATTTTTAGCGAAGAAACTCCATATAAAATTATATCCGAATTAAAGCCCGATGTTTTGGTTAAAGGCGGAGATTGGAAGATAGCAGAAGTTGTAGGCAGGGATATAGTTGAGGCAAACGGAGGCAGAGTAGTTATTATTCCGCAGGTTGAAGGTTCTTCCACCTCCGAGATAATTGGGAGAATAAAAAAGGTTAATAAAGGTTAAAACTGGTTAAAAACAGTTAATAAAGGTTGCAAAAAATTGAACTTTATAAAAGTAACCTCTTTTAACCTATGTTAACCCTTGTTAACTACTATTAACCATTTAGAAATATGAACAGTAAAATATATCGTGTAATTGACGCTAATATAAATAGGGCAAGAGAGGGTATAAGAGTAATAGAAGATGAACTGCGTTTTATTTTTGAGAAAAAAGAATTATCCGAAAGATTAAGAAGTCTAAGACACGAAATTTCACGTGTTCCCTTGTTGCTTAATATGTCCTCTATCAAACTTCTTGCCTCAAGACAAAGCCAAGCAGATATTGGAAAGAATAGAAAAGAAAAAAAGAGAAATAATATACAGGAAATAATTGCTTCCAATTTTTCAAGAGTAGAAGAAAGTATCAGAGTTTTGGAAGAATATTCAAAACTTATCAATTTAAAAGTTACCGATAAGATCAAAAAAATTAGATTTGATTTATATAATATTCAGAAAAAAATTCAACTTTCTATTTACAGGAAAGAGCTTACTTCAAAGTTGGGGCTTTATATTATTACCGATGAAAAAATAGCGGGCAAATCAAACGCGAAAATTGTGATAGAAGCAGTTAAGGGCGGGGCTGATACTATTCAATTGCGTGATAAAACTTGTTCTGACAAAAAACTTTATACCGAAGCGAAAAAAATAAGAAATTTAATTCCTCAGAGAATTTTATTTATTGTAAACGACAGAGTTGATATTGCTTTGGCTGTAGAAGCTGATGGAGTTCATTTAGGTAAAGACGATTTGTCTATTACGGAAGCGCGCGAAATAATCGGTGAAGATAAAATTATCGGCATATCCTGCGATAGCGTAAAGGAAGCAATAAAAGCCGAAAAAGATGGCGCTGATTATGTCGCTTTAGGGCCAGTTTTTCCAACAACTACAAAAAAAGATATTCCTTTTCCTTTGGGAATAAAAATTATAAAAGAAGTAAAGAAAAAAATATCCATACCAATAATTGCTATCGGTGGGATTAACGAAAAAAATATTGGCGAGGTACTGAAATCAGGCGCAGATAGTGTTGCTGTAATTTCGGCTGTATTAAAATGCAAAATAATTAGAGAAAGAATTAAAATTTTAAAAAAGAAAATTCCGAGTTTTAAAACATCAAGCAAGATAGATAATGTAAAATAAATAAAAACCAAAGGAGAGGTCTTTTATGAATAGTATTGGTATGCAAGGGAGAAAAAATCGCATGTTTGTAATAGCTTTTAGTTTTATATTGGTACTCCTGGTAGGTATGCATAATTCCTGCTTTTGCGAAGGAGCAGATATTTGGGACAATGACGCATCCGGGTGGACAACAACTTTTGCTAATGGTGATCCGATTGATGCTGCTACGGGTTCCAATGCATATTCACCCCAGATAGCTATTGATTCAAATGGTATTGTCTATACTGTTTTCTACCAGCTTGATGGGTCTTTTCAACGCATCTATTTATGTCGTTATGATGGTACAGATGTGCGTATCTGGGATAATGATACTTTAAGCTGGACAACGACCTTTACAGATGGCGATCCGATAGATGCAGTTATGGGTAGAGATGCTTATGATCCCCAAATAGCTATTGATTCTAGCGACAGAGTATATATTACCTATTACCAAAGTGACACGTACTCTCGTATTTATTTAAACCGCTATGACGGTACAAATGTAGAAATCTGGGACAATGATACTTCTGGCTGGACTGATATCTTCACTGACGGAGATCCCATTGATGCTGCAACAGGTATGCATGCTTTTTCTCCTCAAATAGCAATTGATTCCAATGGTGTAGTATATTGCACCTACAGCCAACATAACGGCACATACTATAGTATCTATTTAAGCCGCTATGACGGTACAGATGTAGAAATCTGGGACAATGGAGATTCTACTTGGACGGATACCTTCACTGACGGAGACCCCATTGATGCAGCAACAGGGTCTCACGCTTTTTCTCCTCAAATAGCAATTGATTCCAGCAGTAGAGTATATGTTACCTATTACCAGTATAATGGTGCTGACTATGGTATATATTTAAGCTGTTACAATGGTACTGATGCGGAAATATGGGACAATGGTGCTTCCGGCTGGACTGACACTTTTGCAGATGGCGACCCGATAGATGCAGCAACAGGGTCTCACGCTTATAATCCTCAAATAGCAGTTGATTCCAGCAGTAGAGTATATGTTACCTATCATCAAAATGACGGAGCAGCCAATCGTATATATTTAAGTCGTTATGACGGCACGGATATAAAAATCTGGGACAATGGTAATTCAGAATGGACGGATACCTTCACTGACGGAGATCCTATAGATGCAGCGACAGGTAATAATGCTGCCAATCCAGAGATAGCTATTGATTTAAACAATAGAGCGTATGTCATATATCAGCAATCAGATGGTTCTTACAACCGTATCTATTTAAGCAGATATGATGGTACGGATGTAAAAATCTGGGACAATGGTAATTCAGAGTGGACGGATACCTTTGCTGACGGTGATCCCATTGATCCAGGAACGGAAAGTTGTGGCAATCCTCAACTTGCTATTGATTTAAGTAACAATATCTATGTTACTTATGCTCACCAGGAGCCTGCAAGTGTTTATCTAAACCGTTATAACAGCACAGATGTGCGTATCTGGGATAATGATACATCAGATTGGATAACTACTTTTGCTAACGGAGATTCTATTGATATAGGTAGTGGCGATTCTTCATCTGCTCAAATAGCTGTTGATTTAAATGGTGTGGTATATGTTACGTACATGTATTTTGAGCAGGTGCAGGAGGCTCAGAAATTACTTGATGCCGACTTTTCCTATTATCGTATCTGCTTGAGCCGTTACGTTCTGCCGGTAATTGCAGAGGAGGAAGAAGATGAAGAGGATGAAAGAAAAGAGAAGAATAATCCCTGTTTCATCGAGAGTGTCTTGGGAACGGCTATGGCGACAGATGATATTATAGTATTGAGACGCTTTAGAGATGATACCTTACTAACTAATCCTGTCGGGCAAATTTTTGTTTCAGCTTATTATAAAATATCTCCTGTAATGGCTGAAATTGTAATAAAACATTCTGTTTTGAAAAATACAGTGAGAAGGATTTTAAAACCTGTAATTTGGCTTTGTGAAGAAATAATTAAATAGGTTAAAAGGGACGATAGAGCTACTTTTATGTTAAAAGAGTTGTAGTATAGAGCTTATCTGTAGTGATAAAAGAAAAAAATATCCATACCAATAATTGCTATCGGTGGGATAAATGGAAAAAATATAAAGGAAGTACTGCAAGTAGGCGCAGATAGTGTTGCTGTAATTTCGGCTGTTCTTTAAAATGGTAATATCAGTGCAAGTGTAGCTTGTTTTAAGAAATATTTTTTAAAAAACGGAGGTTAGCATATACTATGTTAAGCCATAAAAATTTTAAAGGAGGGTTAAAAATGGGAAAGTGGTTTTTCTACTACTTGTTTTTAATAGCAGGATTAATCGGAATTTTATTTCCTATTACTGTTAAAGCTGATGATGTATGGCTGGAGATTACAGGAGACCCATTGACTGTTCAGGCGGATGACTGTGCTCAAATGGGAATTCTATATGGCGCAACCCGACAATATTTTGGTATTAATGCGAAGGGTTCGACTCTTTTTTTAGATGGCACGTCGCAGCAGTTTTCAATGGGGAACGTTCCTGCCGGTGGTTGTGGAGGCACAGTTTTTACACCCGTGTCTCACAGTAAACCTGATGGCTGGAGTATAGAAACGGTTTATGATGCAGGAGCAACAGGTGTAAGGATTACCCAAAGGATTTATTATACAAACGGGAATTCTTATTATAGATTGGAATGGGATATAGAAAATACAAGTGGAACTACTTATACAGATTGTCGTTTTCTGCACGGAGGAGATACTTACTTTGACGGTAATGATAATTCGAAAGGTTATTACAGTGCAATAGTGAATATGGTATATCTAAAAAATAACGAAAATGAAAGTGCCGGTATTATGGGTTTATACGGACATCCAAGTTCGTTGGCTGACAGGTATCATGAGGATGACTATGACACTAATTGGGGTGAAATGAATGATGGAGAACTTCCTAACACAGTAAATGTAAATAATGTTGACGCTGGATATTCTCTCCAGTGGAATCGTAGCACTCTTGCTCCCGGAGATGTTTGGCAGATTGTCGGGTTTGAGAAATGGACGGGTGCAGGTAGTGTTCAGGTATATGCGCCTGCTGATGAAGACGTTTCTGCTAATGAGGTGAAAAGTTATACTTTTGTAGTGCAAAATTTTCAGGCAGAAACAGCCAATTATAATTTATCTGCATCTTCTTCAAATGGATGGGCAACTAACCTTCTGGGTGGAAGTTCTATTACACTTGACCCTGACGAAGCAGACAGTATGATAGTAGAATTAACCGTTCCTGCAGGAACTGCAGGAGGTACGACCGATGAGTTGACGTTAACCGCTACTGATGAAAGTGATGCTGAAATAACAAATAGCGATTTTGTTACATCAACTGTGCTTGAGTATTATGAAGGTGACGATACCGATGATGGGGGTAGTAGTGGAGCACCTCTTTGTTTTTTAGAAGGTTTTGCTCTAGCGCCAGATGATATTATGTTATGCAGGCGTTTTAGAGATGATACCTTACTAACTAATCCTGTCGGGCAAATTTTTGTTTCAGCTTATTATAAAATATCTCCCGTAATGGTTAGATTTGCAAAACAGCATCCCATTTTGAAGAATATTGCGAGGGAAATTTTAAAACCCGTAATGTGGCTCTGTGAAAGAGTTTCAGAGGGAACTGAAGTGGCTGGATATCGAGACGGTAAATCGTCGGGATAAAAAACACAATATTTTTCGTTTGTATCACGACTTGTATAAGTTGCCTTTACGCTTAATTGAGGTATAATATACGCTGATGAATAAGCTAAAGATTAATAATTCAAAAATTGTATCTAAGGACAAGATACCCCAACTCCTAAGCGAAGGGTGGCATGAGACGGATTTACATGTTCACACGTATTATTCTCACGATGTTTTGCCTTCAAAATTCTTGGATCCCCTTACGCTTTATGAAAAAGCTCGCCAAAAAGGCATGAAATTTATTACTTTTACCGACCACGATACTATGGATGCCTATGACCATATTGGTTGGGATAAAGAGGGGTTGGTGCCGGGCGTGGAAATAAAAATAAAGGATATGAAGAATGTCGGGCATTCCATACATGTAAACATATATGAATTAAATAAAGTCCAATTTAAAGAACTGATGGAAATAGCAAAAGTCAAAAAGGATATTTTTGCTTTCGTATCGTATTTAAAGGAAAAAGATTTGCCTTTTGTTTACAACCATCCTTATTGGTATGACCACGGAGAAAAACCCAATTTTAGGGTTGTCCATAAACTGCTCCAGTTGTTCCCCGTTACCGAATATAATATGCACAGAGTTTGGCAGAAAAATGCACTTGCAATGAAACTTGCGGAAAAATATTCTAAAGGAATTATTGCCACGACTGATACACACGTTGGTGATATCGGTATGGCTTCCACTTTTGCTAAAGGTGAGACTTTTAGGGAATATTTCCAGAATATTGCCGAGGGCAGAGTTTATTTAAACCCGAAAGATTTGACAACTAAAATGCTAAGGGATGAAATCTCTACTTGGGTTGAGCTTATTTTTAGTTTGGATGTAGTTAGATTGGAAAAAGTGGTTCATACGCAAATTCGCGCACTGAATTATTTTATAAATTGGTTTCTGCAGGGAGCATTTGAGGATTATCCGCTTGTCAGAAAAGCTGCGGAACGGTTTTTTTCATCGCTTGCAAAATCGGGCGCTCCTGCATTCTGTTATTTGGAACTTCAAAATGTCCTTGTTTACAAGATGAATAGGCAACTTAGAACTGTAGAAAAAATTTAAAATGGCCCATGTTTTTGTGTCTCCCCTGTCTTGGGGTTTGGGGCATGCCACAAGAGATGTTCCCATAATCAAAGAACTTCTCAAACACAACCACAAAGTAACTATCGCTTCAAGCGGTCCTTCTCTTGTATTCTTACAAAAAGAATTTCCGCAGTGTAGATTTATCTATTTCCCTGATTATCCTCCACCGTATACAAAAAGTCGTTTCTTTATTGCAAAATTTACCGCATATATTCCAATTATGATTCATGCCATCCGTGTTGAAGAAAAGAAAGCACGGCAGTTTTTTAAGGAAAATAAATACGATTTAATAATAAGTGATAATAGATTCGGCGTATATTCTCCTGATGTTCCTTCTTTTCTTATCTCTCATCAGTTGCGCTTTAGCGCTCCTAAAGTTTTATCATTTGCGGAACAGTGGGCGCAAAGTTTCAACAGCCATTTCCATAAAAACTTCACAAGGGTTATTGTTCCCGACAATAGTCCCGATACGGTATCATTGAGCGGGACTCTTTCACTAAATACAAGAAAAGCAACTCAAGAGCGAATATATTATGCAGGGATACTTTCAAGTATAAGGAAGATAGATGTAGCCGAAGATATAGATTTTTTAATAAGTATTTCAGGTCCGGAACCACAGAGGACGATACTTGAGGAAGTGATGATGAAACAGGTACAAAAACTCCCAGGCAAGAAAATGGTGCTTTTAGGCAGACCTGCCGAAGATTTTGAATATAAGATGCCTGAATTTACTACCGTTAAATCTCATGCGGGACGCGAAGAAATGAGTGTTCTTATGAACCGCGCAAAATTCATAATAAGCCGTTCAGGTTACACGACAATGATGGAAATAGCTGAATTAGGAAAGACAAAATGCCTTTTTATACCGACCTCGGGACAGACTGAACAGGTTTATCTGTCGCAATATTATATGGAAAAAGGATGGTTTTATTCAAAAAGCCAGTACTCTCTTGATATTCTAAGAGACGTGGAAGAGGCAAAAAAATATTCAGGTTTTCCACCAATGCAAGGTTCGCAGTCAAATGCCGAAAAGTTATACAAAGAACTGTTCGCGCCTTATTTGAGAAAAAATTAGAACCTGCATTTTTTTATGTTTTGTTGTAAAATATGACGTCAAAAATGTAAAAAAGAGGAGAAATTATGAATAAAAAAAATAAGAAAAATAAAATTATCATCGTTATTTTGTTTTTTCTTGCGGGGATAATAGGATTTGGGAACCAAGCGCAGGCGGCCAGCAACCTCGTTCAAATTACCGCTACTCCATCTGACGTAACAGCAGACAACTCCACAAGTTATACTATTGCTTTTAATACATCAGGCACAATTCCCAATAATGGAAAGATAACCATTCAATTCCCTGCAGGTTTTGATGTATCCGGCGCTTCTTTTATTTCTTGGACGGGTTTTGACGCAGGACAAAGTTTGACCGTAGCTACCCAGACAATAACAATCACCAGAGACGGTCTTGGGACTTCTTCCATTGGCGGAGCTAAAACCATTGTCTTGGGAGATATTATTAACACTTCTACCGCCGCAGACAATTACCAGGTTATAGTAACCACTAAAAATGCCGCTAACACAGCTTTAAACGGGCCCACAGATACAGTCTATTTCCAAATCTTCGATTCCCATTCTGAAACCAATATTGATGGAATATATTATTTGAGAGACGATATCAAAACGCATTATCAAGGTGGGGGGAGTATACTTTCTGGAAATGATGTTGGCACTTTTTCCAGAACAGCTCCAACTTCTAACGAAAATAGAAATTGCAACAATTGGATCCAATTCTATTTTGATGAAAACGGAACTTATACTCAGGCAAACCAGATATCAAATATTTATTACCATATTTGGTGGATAACTTCCGATAGCCAAGGGATACTGGGTTATGATAAAACAGGCGTTTATAGCCCTACTACTGATGAATGCTTTACCATAAACACTGCTGACTCTCCCAATAAAGTGGTAAATCATGATCTTTATGCTGGGAAACAAACCTTCGCTGAACCTCAATCTATTTTCGGAAACGCCATCTATAATTTTGGAATAAAATTTTCGGTTAGCTCCCCAGTAATAATTTCTTTTCCTGATAGATCCTCATTTATAATCATCAATTTACCTGATAATATTGATACTTTGGGAATAAGCCAAGATGGCAATACTGATTATGACGAGGACGGATTAACTGACTATGCTGAACTATTCACCTATTACACCAACCCCTATGACGCAGACACTGACGATGATGGTTGGAACGATAAGTATGAGGTTGACAGCAATCTAAACCCGATTGACCCTGAAAGCGCGCCAACTTTTGGCAAATGGCTTATTAAGCAATATGATGGCGTAGCAGCAGGTGATAGTTTCGGCTGGTCCGTCTCTTCTATTTCAGACATAGACGGAGATGGTAAAGACGATGTTTTAGTCGGAGCTTGTAGCACTGCCCCCGGCGGTCTTGTTAATGCCGGCTCTGCCTACATCTACTCTTCCAACACAGGTAGCCTTATTAAGCAATATGATGGCGTAGCAGCAGGTGATAGTTTCGGCTGGTCCGTCTCTTCTATTTCAGACATAGACGGAGATGGCAAAGACGATGTTTTAGTCGGAGCTTATGGGGCTGACCCAGGCGGTCTTTCTAGTGCCGGCTCTGCCTACATCTATTCTTCCAACACGGGCAGCCTTATTAAGCAATATGATGGCGTAGCAGCAGGTGATTATTTCGGCTATTCCGTCTCTTCTATTTCAGACATAGATGGAGATGGCAAGGACGATGTTTTAGTCGGAGCTTATAGCACTGACCCCGGTGGTCTTTACAACGCCGGATCTGCCTACATCTACTCTTCCGACACGGGCAGCCTTATCAAACAATACGATGGCGGAGTTATCAATGATAATTTTGGCTACTCAGTCTCTTCCATCTCAGACATAGACGGAGATGGCAAAGACGATGTCTTGGTGGGGGCTCGTTATGCCGGCTCTGCCTACATCTACTCTTCCAACACTGGTGAGCTTATCAAACAATACGATGGTATAGCGTCCAATGATAGTTTCGGCCGCTCCGTCTCTTCCATCTCAGACATAGACGGAGATGGCAAGGACGATGTTTTAGTCGGAGCTTATGTCACTGACCCTGGCGGCCTTTTTGGTGCAGGATCTGCTTACATCTACTCTTCCAACACTGGTGAGCTTATCAAACAATACGACGGTATAGCGCCCAATGATAGTTTCGGCTACTCAGTCTCTTCCATCTCAGACATAGACGGAGATGGCAAAGACGATGTCTTGGTGGGGGCTCGTTATGCTCTTTCCGATGCCGGCTCTGCCTACATCTATTCTTCCAATAATGACTATATATCTCCTCAATCCTGGTCTAAAGCCAGTTCCAATAATAATTCTTTTGACCTTGATGACTATTTTATTGACCCCAACAACTCAACCATCCCCGCCAGAAACCAGACAGTAACATATACAGCTTCAACTTTAGACAATCCATATATAAACGTATCAATTGATGCTGACAATAATGTCTCTTTCTCCCAACCGGTTTGGTGGTCAGGAACAGAAACAGTAGTTTTTACAGCTACCGACTCCACAGGTCTATCTTCAACATCCAATACTGTAATCCTGACCGTAATCGGAGAAGAAGGAGGAGATGACGATGAAGTAAAAGATTATTGTTTCATAGCAACAGCAACTTTTGGAACTCCGCTGGCTTCTGAGGTTAGAGTTTTGAGCAGGTTCAGAGACAGCTACCTGCTTACTAATCCTGTTGGTGAAGGTTTCGTAGCCACTTACTATAAAGTGTCTCCGCGTGCGGCTCTATTTATAAAAGAGCATCCAGTATTAAAGAAAGCAGTAAGAAGCGTATTAAATCCTTTAATCTGGCTATCCCAAAAAGCAGTTGAGTAGTTAATTTTTTTCTGAACACTGTACACTGACCACTGAATACTGTTTTCTGACCTCACAGCGTTCTTCTCATCTTGGAAGGCAGGATTCCCAGTTGCTCCCTGTATTTAGCTACTGTACGACGCGCGATTTTATATCCTTGTTTATTGAGAAAGTCTGTCATTTTCTGGTCGGATAACGGGTGAAGGTGGGATTCCTTTTCAAAAAGTGTTTTTATTAAATTTTTTACGTTTCTTGATGCTGTTATTTCTGTTTCATCCTCAAGTAAATCGCTTGTTTTGGCTAACCCGCCTGAAAAGAAATATCTAAGTTTAAATATTCCCCGCGGTGTTTCTATGTATTTTGTGGATGTTACTCTACTTATGGTTGAAGAGTGTAAAACTGTTGCTTCAGCAACGTCTTTTAATGTCAAAACCTTTAAATGTCCGGCTCCTTTGTCTAAAAATTCTCTTTGTCTTTGGACAATATAAGATGTAACCCTGTAAATCGTATCCTGCCGGTGTCGAATGTTCTTTAGTAACCACTCTGCGCTGGTTAGTTTTTCTTTTATGTATTTTGTTGTCTTGTCGGTTTTTTTGCTTTCTTGCAAGAGTTTTTTATATGACGGAGTTATTTTTAAAATAGGTAGTTCCTTTTCGTTGACAATAATTTTGTAATCATTACCTACTTTTTTAACGATAACGTCGGGGACTATAAAATTAAATTCGGTAGAAGCATATTGTCTGCCGGGTTTGGGTTCTAATTTTTCTATGATATGTATTTTATTCCTTAACTCTTCATCCGATATTTTTAAAGAAGATGTAATTTTATGATATCTCTTGTTTGCCAAATCGTCTATATGTTCATTGATTATTTTTTCTAATAAAGCGTCATTCCTCCCTGTTTTTTGCTGGTCAGGGTAGGCAGGCGTTTTTTCATCTCTTAATTGCAATAGAAGACATTCCTGCAGGTTCCTTGCGGCGACTCCGACAGGATCAAAACCCTGAATTATCAAAAGAATTTTTTCTATTTTTTCTTTATTGGTATCAAGAATGTGCGCTATTTCGTTTATGTCGGCTTTTAAATACCCGTCATCATCTATGTTTGCGATAATGGTTTCCGCAATTTCTTTATCTAGGTTTTTTAAGTCGGTTTCTTTTAGTTGTTGAGCCAGATGGTGTTGTAAAGATATGGGCTTGGTTATAGAACTTTCGATATAGTTTCTTCTTTCTCTTTCTTCTTGCGTATATTTTTTGGGCGATTTTGTTATTTGTAGATATTCATCCCATTTGCTGTCTAATTCTTTTGTTTCTTCGTTTTTTTCTTGTGATGTTTCTTCTGTTTCATTTTTGTCTTTTTCTTCGTCTAATTGTTCTTGGAGCAAAGGATTATTTATTAACTCTTCCTGCATCAAAGCTTTTAGTTCAAGTATCGGAAGTTGCAGAATGTGCATAGCTTGCCTAAGTTGAGGCGTCATGATAAGTCTTTGTTGCAGTCTTTGTTGGAGTTTTTGTTGTATTTCCATAATGTTAATGATTTAAAACGGATAATATAATTTACTCTCTACCTATTATTATAACTATAACAACCAATAATTGGCAATCCGAACTCAACCAGGGGAAATTGTAATAGCAGACACTCCACTTGTCATTCCCGCATAGGCGGGAATCTAAAATAGTATCTACGAAAAAAATCATCATTGGATTCCTGCTTACTACATGCAGGAATGACAGCTTACAAGAATGGATTCCCGCTTGCTACATGCAGGAATCGGGGGTTTTTATCCCCAATAGAAACACTTGGGGATAAATCTATTTATGATGAAGTGTGTCATTCCCGAATGTTTTTATCGGGAATCTATTTTATGACGAAAGAATGGATTCCTGCTTACTACCTGCAGGAATGACAGAGAAAGGGAGGGGGGAACGGCAGAAGGGACTAATTATTTTTTCTTTTAAATATTGGTGGGAGTATTTTTTTGTGCACAGATTCTTTTATCATTTTTTCAACTAATTCTTCTTGCGTACTATTTGCAGGTTTTTTATTTTCTAAAAGATTTTTTAGCGCATTGTCCAGTTTTTCATAAGTTATACCAAGTTCTTTTTCGTCGGTTTGTCCTTCCCATAGGTCTGCGGACGGAGGCTTGTCGATTATTTTTTTGGGTACATTTATATATTCTGCTAATTTGAACAATTCTGTTTTGTATATATCTGCTATAGGCATAAGGTCAACTGCTCCATCTCCGTATTTTGTAAAATATCCGACATTATATTCCGATTTGTTGCTTGTTCCAGCAACAAGATAATTAAACTTATTTGCAAAATAATAGAGCGTAGCCATACGAAGGCGGACTTTTAAGTTGGAGTGCGATGTTTTGTTTCCCTCAGGAAGAATAGATAAAAACATATCATATGCAGGAGTAAGGTCTATATATTTAGTGGGGATTTTTAAAAATTCAACGGACAACTTGGTGTCTTCCGAAACATTCGGATTAGGATGGCATGGCATTAGTATTCCCAGAACTTTTTCTTGTCCCAGCGCTTGTTTACATAAAAATGCGGTTATTGTGGAATCCAATCCGCCTGAAAGTCCCAAAACCACTCCATCTTTCCCTGCTTTTTTTATTTCTTCTTTAATCCAAATACTTATTTGTTCAATTAGTTCTTGCATGGTGTAAATATTAAAATGTAAAAATCAAATAGCAAAATGACATATCAAAATTTAAAATTTTTAATTTTGCATTTTAATTTTTAAATTTATAATATGGAATAGTATCTATCCATTTCATAGGAAGTAACTTGGGCTCTGTAATTATTCCATTCTATCTTTTTGTTTTCCAGGAATTTATTGAAAACATGGTCTCCCAGAGTTTCTTTTACAAGTTTGCTTTTGCTTGTAAGCAAAACAGCTTCGTATAAGTCGCCGGGTAGGGTGTCTATGCCTAACTTTTTCCTTTCTTCTTTGCCTATTTCGTATACATTTCTTTCTATCGGAGTTTTGAGTTTATATCCTTTTTCCATACCTTCAAGTCCCGCAGCTAACATTATAGAAAACGCAAGATAAGGATTACAAGCGGGGTCGGGCGCGCGGTATTCTACTCTTGTCGATTTTTCTCTGCCGGGTTTATACATTGGTATCCTGATTAAATCAGAACGGTTTTTTTGAGCCCATGATATATAAATCGGCGCTTCGTATCCCGGAACTAATCTTTTATAAGAATTTACCCATTGATTGGTTATAGAGGTTACTTCCTGCGCGTGCTTCATCAACCCGGCAATGAAATCCCTTGCGATTTTTGAAAGATGTAACTTGTCATTTTTATCAAAGAATACATTTTTTTTGCCTTTGAACAGCGACATATTAATGTGCATTCCACTACCGTTTTCCCCGAAAATTGGTTTGGGCATGAAAGTGGCGTAAACTCCATTTTGCAATGCTATCTCTTTTACTACGAGTCGATAAGTCATAACTGTGTCAGCCATTGTTAATGCGTCTCTGTATCTTAAATCTATTTCATGTTGAGAAGGTGCTACTTCGTGATGGGAATATTCAACGGGTATGCCCATTGATTGCAACGCTATTACTGTTTTTTTTCTTAAATCGCTTGCTATGTCCATTGGAGTCAGGTCGAAATATCCTCCGAAATCAATTGGCTCTGCTTTTGGTTGCGAATTCTTGAAATAGAAATATTCAAGTTCCGGTCCCACATAAAAAGTGTATCCCATGTCTTTGACCTTTTTTAATATTCGTTTTAGGACATAACGCGGGTCTCCGTCATAAGCCGAACCGTCGGGGTTTTTAATGTCGCAGAACATTCTTGCGACTTTTATATCGCTGGACGGTCCCCATGGAAGGATTACAAAAGTGTCTGGGTCAGGTAAAGCGACCATATCGCTTTCGTCTATTCTTGCAAATCCTTCTACTGAAGAGCCGTCAAAACCCTTGCCTTCATATAAAGCTTCTTCCAGTTCATCTATGGTAATGGCAAAACTCTTTAAAAATCCCAATATATCGGTAAACCATAATCTTATGAATCTTATCTTTTCCTTTTTTGCTAATTTTAAAATTTCCTGTCTTTTATCCATTTTTCCTCCCGTGGTAATCTTTATATTATATATGATTATACAGATTTTTGAACTTTGAAAACAATTATTCTAAAAAACCGTCTATTTTTACATTGCAGTTTGGGCATTTTTTGTTTTTGACGATATTTTTAATTACTGAAAAGCCTTGCCTTTGGATCAGTAAATTTTTACAGTTATAGCAGTAAGTGTTTTCGTTTTCATCTATCGAGATATTCCCTGTATATACATATTTTAATCCTTTATCCATACCTATTTGTCTGGCTTTTTTTAAGGAAGATACCGAAGTATGTGCAATATCCGTCATAAGATAATTTGGATAAAAAGCTGATATATGCCAAGGGGTTTCTTCTCCAATGTCTTTTATAAAATCGGCTATATCGGCGATTTCTTCGAAAGAATCGTTTACTTTTGGAATAATCAAAGTCGTAATTTCAACCCAAATTCCTAATTTTTTCATCAGTTTTATACTGTTTTTTACCGGCTCTAATTTCCCCCCGCAGATTTTTTTATAAGTTTTTTCTTTGAAAGATTTTAAATCAACATTACACGCATCTAAAAAAGGAGCTATTTTTTCCAAAGGTTCGCTGTTTATATGACCGTTCGTGACAAAAATATTTTTTAAACCTTCCAAGTGCGCAAGGACTGCGCAATCATAAGCGAATTCATAAAAAATTGTCGGCTCAGTATAGGTGTAAGCAATGGATTTGCAATTACTTTTAATAGCATTTTTTACGATTTCTTCGGGAGTGGTGTTTTTTCCTCGAATAGGAGATTTTTTATCTAATTGTGATATTTGCCAGTTTTGGCAGTTGCGGCAGGAAAGATTACAGCCGACAGTCCCTATTGAGTATGACGAAGAACCGGGCAATATGTGGTAAATCGGTTTTTTTTCGATTGGGTCTATATGTTCGGCAATAATTTTCCCATATACGAGTGAATAAAGTTTCCCGTTGATATTTTCCCTTACATTGCATTGTCCTCTTTCCCCTGGCTTGATTTGGCAGTTATGCGGACATAAAAAACATGTTACATTTTTATTCTCCGTTGCATTATAAAACCAAGCTTCTTTCATGCCATACAGTATAGCAATTTTGCAAAAAACATGAAATTATTTAACAATTCCGGGCATAGGTTTTAAATAATATATTGTAAGCAAATAAAAAATTCTGATATAATTCAATGTAGTTTCTTTTTAAATTCTAAAAAAGGGAGGATAGAATGTCAGACATTGAACAGAAAGTAAAAGACATAATTGTTGAACAATTAGGAGTTAAAAAAGAACAAGTAACCGAAAACGCTTCTTTCATTGATGATTTGGGAGCCGATTCTCTAGATACGGTGGAATTGGTAATGGCGTTGGAAGAATCATTTAACATCGAAATTCCCGACGAAGAAGCGGAAAAAATTCGCAGTGTAGGAGAGGCTATAACCTACGTAAATAACCATAATAAATAACAATTCTATAAAAGGATATCAGGATATCGGAGCATCAGTAGGTAGAATATCAGGAAATCAGGATGTCAGGTGTTTTTATCCTTGTCTGATGCCCTGATATCCCGATAACCTCTTCCTGATATCCTGATAAACTGGATCCTAAAAATATGCAACCAAAACGTGTAGTTATTACGGGAATGGGATGTGTTACGCCTATTGGCAACAATGTCAAAGAATTTTGGGCTTCACTTCTGGAAGGTAAAAGCGGAATACGAAAAATAACCTATTTTGACGTTTCCTCTTATACTTCCCAAATTGCAGGCGAAGTGAAAGACTTTGACCCAAGCGCTTATATAGACGCCAAAAATGCAAGGCGTTTAGATAAATTTGCGCAGTATGCAATAGTTTCGTCTTATATGGCGGTTGAAGATGCAGATATTGATTTAGAAAAAATAGACAAAGAAAGAGCTGGTGTGATTTTGGGTTCGGGAATTGGTGGGTTGCAAGTTATAGAAGACCAGCATTCCATTCTTTTAGAGAAAGGACCTTCAAGGGTTTCGCCGTTTCTTATTCCTATGCTTATTGCTGACGAAGCGCCTGGGTTAATAGCAATTAATTTTGGATTCAAAGGCCCTAATATGTCTATTGCAACGGCTTGTGCTTCCGCTTCTCACGCTATTGGAATATCTTTTAGAGCAATCCAGCGCGGGGAATCAGATATTATGATTACCGGCGGTAATGACGCCGCTATAACAACCTTGGGTTTGTCTGGTTTTGGTCAAATGAAAGCGTTATCAACACGCAATGATTCGCCGCAGGAAGCATCCCGCCCTTTTGATAAAGACAGAGACGGTTTTGTTATGGCTGATGGTAGTGGAACATTAATTCTTGAAAGTTTAGAACATGCCCAAAAACGAGGTGCTCGTATATATGCTGAACTTGTTGGTTTTGGAATGACTGCGGATGCTTATCATATAACGGCTCCTGACCCCGAAGGCGAAGGCGCAAAATTGGTTATGGCTAAAGCGCTTGAAAACGCTAAAATAAATTTATCCGAGGTGGATTATATAAATGCGCACGGAACTTCTACGCAATACAACGATAAAATAGAAACACTTGCAATCAAAAAACTTTTCGGCCAAGATGCTTATAAAATCCCCATTTCTTCTACTAAATCAATGACCGGACACATGTTAGGGGCGGGGGGAGCTGTTGAGCTTATCGCTTGTGTGAAAACAATAGAAAATAATGTTATTCATCCCACTATCAATTATAAAAACCCAGACCCTGAATGTGATTTAGATTATGTTCCCAACAAAGCAAGAGAAAAAGAAGTAAAAGTTGCAATTTCAAGTTCTTTTGGTTTCGGCGGACATAATGCTTGTTTGGCGGTAAGGAAATTCGAAGGATGATAATACAATTCAAAAATCAAAATGCAAAGTGCAAAATGACAAATCAAAAATCAAAATCAGAAAAATTTTTAAAATTTTAATATGCAACTTTAATATTTAATTTTTGCATTTTACATTTAAAAGGGGGGAAACCAATGGATTTTAGTTTAACCGAAGAACAAGAATTAATGCTTGCAGAAGTAAAAAAAGTTTGCAAAGAAAAAATTGCGCCAAGAGCCGAAGAGGTTGAAAGAGAAGGAAAATTCCCTAAAGAAAATCTCAAACTTTTATCGGATATGGATTTATTGGGTTTGGTTATACCTGAAGCATACGGCGGTTTGGGGATGGACTTTATGACATGGTCATTGATAGCCGAAGAAATATCCAAAGCCTGCGGAACCACGGGGCTTTCTTTCGGGGCAAATCTTTTATGTGTATATCCTCTTATGACATTTGGCACTGAAGAACAAAAAAAGAAATATCTTGTTCCTCTCGCAAAAGACGGGGTAGGCGCTTTTGCGCTTACAGAACCTGAAGCTGGTTCGGATGCGGGAAATGTTAAAACAATAGCAAAAGAAGACGGCGATTCATACATCCTAAACGGCAGAAAAATATTCATAACAAATGGCGGAGAAGCTTCCACATTCATAGTCATCGCTACTACCAGACCTAATAAAGGCGCAAGAGGCTTTACAGCTTTTATAGTAGAAAAAGGTACTAAAGGCTTTTCCGTAGGACAACATTTTGACAAAATGGGATTTGCAGGTCTATCAAATGTGGAATTAGTATTAGACGATTGCAGAGTTCCTAAAGCCAATATTCTTACTCAGGAGGGTAGAGGTTTTAGAGTTGCGATGGAAACCTTTGATGTAGGTAGAATCGGAGTGGGCATAGGTGCATTGGGCGTTGCAGAATCCGCATACGAAAAAGCACTCCAGTATTCTAAAGAAAGAATCCAGTTTAATAAACCAATATCATCCTTCCAGGCAGTTCAGCACATATTAGCTGATATGGCTACTGAAATCGAAGCGGCTAAACTTCTTCTATATGAAGCCGCCTGGCTTAAAGATAACGGCAAGCCGTTTGAAAAAGTTGCTTCAATGGGTAAACTCTATGCTTCCGAAGTCGCAATGAATACAGCAGTCAAATCGGTTCAGGTATTCGGCGGCTCGGGCTATATGAAGGATTACGCCGTAGAACGGCTTATGCGTGAGGCAAAACTTTTTGAAATCATCGAAGGCACATCACAAATCCAGCGGAACATCATTGCTAATTATATACTCAAGGGAAAATAGGGAGGAATGAAAATTTCCAATTCCCAATATCTAATTTCTAAACAATACCCAAATCCCAATTCAAGAAAAATCACAAAATATAGCATTTTACGCAAAAAACTACTGTTTTCGAGCATTTTTTAGCAAAAACTAACAATTTTTAATCGAAAAGCGTGAATTTTGATAAATTTATAAGTAAAGACGCAATCAATATTTAAGCAAAATATTCGGATTTTTGACAGAAAACACTCGTTTTTATGCAAAAAATAGCAATTTATGATGAAAAATGAGGGTTTTTAGAGAAATATGGGATTGTAAGAGATGATACAAGAGACTAACTGTTTTGGTACTTGGAGCAGGTGCCAGTACAGATTTTAACTTTCCAGATGGTGGAGAACTATTGGGAAAAATTCGTATTCATCTTCAATCTGATTTAGAAGGGTGGGTTTATATTCCAGAACAATCAGGAATAATGTTAAAAGATTATACCGCGATAATTGGCGGAAGAGTTTTTGCCAGAAAACCGCCTAACAGAGCCCCGATACAAACGGCTGAACCGTTAATGACATTAGGATAAGATACGTATCTTGTTCTTTTTTCAGGCATAACCGCATCATATATGAAATTAAATACCGACAAGTTATATCCTTGCCCAGATAAAACAGGAAAACAACTGTGTTAAAATCAGATAAATCACATTATGCGAAAAAAGCCACATAATCGGGACTATGGGGACGAACAAAGATGTAAATCTTATAACTCTCATATTCCCGACTATATCGGCATGCCTGTCCCGACAGCAAGTATACCTATTTGAGCGTTTGTGGTTTTTAGTACTAAGGCAAACGGAGTGATATATTGTTCTGTAAAACCCACAAAAACAGAACAGAATGTCCCTTCTATAAATGAATTCCTTAAACTTTGTCTTACTTGCACGCTAACTTTTAATGGGAGGGACCTGCCGTTTTTATTCATAGTAATGCGAAATTATATCAAAACTAATATTTGATGAAGCGTTTTTTTAATTACAGGTTCTAACCAGATAAAAAAGAATTTTACATATCAACTTTTTTGATATAATATCTCCACTATGAACACAATTGTCTGTATAAAACAGGTTCCTGACAGTGAACATATTCAGGAAGTAACAATAAATCCCGAAACTAATACTCTTGAAAGGAATAAAATCCCAGCAGTCATAAATCCGTTTGATGTAAATGCAATAGAAGAAGCAATTCGTATAAAAGAAAAACATGGTGGCAAGGTAACTATTGTTACAATGGGGCCTCCGCAGGCAGAAGAAGCTCTCAGGACTGCTTTGGCAATGGGCGCGGATGAGGCGATACTTCTTACTGATATGGCTTTTGCGGGCTCGGACACTTGGGCCACTGCCAAAACGTTAGCGAAAGCTATTGAAAAAATAGGCGGGTTCGATTTGGTTATTTTCGGTAAACAGGCGATTGACGGAGATACTGCGCAAGTAGGTCCCGAAGTCGCAGAGGCATTGTCGCTTCCACAAATTACTTATGTCAGTAAATTGGATATAGAAGATAAAAAAATAAAAGGAAGAAGGACGGTAGAAGACGCTTATGAAGAAGTTGAAGCTTTAATGCCTTGCGTAATCACGGTTACAAAGGATATAAATGAGCCGCGTTTTGCTTCGATAAGAGGAATCCTTAAAGCGAAGAAAGCCGAAATTATAGGGTGGGGTAAAGACGATTTGGGGATGTCAGATGAAGAAACAGGGTTAAATGGCTCTGCTACTCAAGTTATAAAAATATTTTCTCCGCCTCAAAGAGGGAAGGGAGAAATGATTGAAGGCGTTTCTGCAGATGAAAAAGCGAACAAATTAGTCGAAAAATTAAGAGAAGATAGGATTATATGAAAAAGGAAATACAATAGATATACTGTGGAAATATATAGAAATACGTTGTGAAAAAGCAATGTATTTCTCTGTGTTTCGGTTATATTTCTATTCAATTATTTTAAATAATGAGGTGAAAAATGTTCATTTCTATGACCGGTTCTGCAACGCGAAAGGTCCCGTCAAAATGGGGGGATTTCACGTTTGTCTTAAGTAGTTTCAATCACCGCTTTCTTGAAATAAGTACTCATCTGCCGGATGAACTTAGAAGCGGAGAAGTCGACATACAGAGGCTTATAAGAAATAAAATAGCAAGAGGTCAAGTTAATTTCCATTTAGAATGGGAACATGGAGGAGAAGAAAAAAGTTTTCGTGTAAATACCGCGCTCTTAAAGAATTATCATAAAAGTCTAGAAGAAGTTAAAAGAAAACTGGGTTTGAAACAGGAAGTAGGTTTGTCTTTATTGATGCGGTTGCCTGATGTGCTTATTTATAAAAAGACATTTTTAAATAAAAATTTATGGTCGTTTTTGAAAAAAAACATAAATATTACATTGGATGGGTTGACTAAAGTAAGAAAGAAAGAAGGAGCTGAACTTCATAGGGATATTAAAAAACGCATAAATGCTATTGCAAAAGCCGTTAAAGAAATTAAAAAGGAACTTCCGTCAATTCTTAAACAATATAAGGGTAAATTAGAGAATAGGATTTCTAATCATAAAAATAACGGACTGAAGGAAAAGATAGCGCAGGAAGTTATGATTCAGGCGGGAAAAGTAGATATCACGGAAGAAATGATAAGAGTTTATTCTCATTTGAAAATGTTTGTCGAGGAAATAAATAAAAAAGTTAGTTCCGGTAAAAGGATGGATTTCATATCGCAAGAAATGCTTAGAGAAATAAACACTATGGGTTCCAAAATATGCAATGCGCCCATTTCTTCAAAAGTGATTCATGTTAAGACGGAATTGGACAAAATAAGAGAGCAAATCAGAAATGTTGAATAAAAGGATGATTATGCCCTGCAATTCAAAAAGAATTGCGGGTACTTAATCTCGGAAATCCTCCGGATTTCTCGGGGCACTGATTTTAACGATAAGATTACACAGATTATTACAAATTAAAAAAGATGTAGTGGTCGAGCTTGCTCGGCAAACTTTTACCTATGACTAAAGAACAAAAAAGTGGGATATTGATTGTTTTCTCATCGGCTTCGGGGGCAGGAAAGACTACTATTGCCAAGGAAATCGTCAGGAAAGACCCAAATTTAACACTTTCGGTTTCTTATACTACTCGTTTACCACGACAGGCAGAACAGCAAGGCAAAGACTATTTTTTTATCAGCGAAGATGACTTTGAAAAGATGGTAAAAGAAGGTAAGTTTTTGGAATGGGAAAAAGTTCATGATGCATTCTATGGGACATCATACAAGTTTGTTCAGGAAAAATTATCTTGTGGTAAAGATGTTATTTTGACAATTGATGTAAAAGGGGCAAAACGCATAAAGAAAAAACACCCTGATAGCATTTCCTTTTTCTTCCGCGTGTCTTCTGTTGAAGAATTAAAAAAACGGCTTATAAAAAGAGGTACGGAAACTGAAGAATCAATCGCGAAAAGAATGGAGATTTCCGACTGGGAACAGAAGCAGGCAAAAGATTATAACTATCATATTCTAAATGATAAAATTGAAAATGCGGTTAATGAAGTTTTATCCATAATAGAAACGGAAAAAGAAAAAAAAGAAATACTGTAAATATAAATTGGAAATAAATAGAGATACATAAAAATACGCCCGCCTGCTTGCGAAGCGGGCAGGGTAGATATACAATGGATATATGATGGAAATGAATAGAAATACGTGGTAGACAGGCAATATATATCAACATATTTCCAAGTATTTCGACTTATATCAAAGTTTTACTTCCATGTATTTCGATTATATTTCTTAATACTTACTTTTGTAGATAGATAAATGAAAAAAATAGCTATAATTGCCAATTTGGCTAAAGAAAAAGTTTCGGGTGTAGTGCTAAAACTCGTCAAAGAAATGGAGAAGAAAAATGTTGTAATTTTTCTTCTTAAAGAAGCTGCGGAGCATATAAAAAGAAAAGATTTAAGAGCGGATGAAGCAAAAATAAGAAAAAATGCTCAAGTTTTAATAAGTCTGGGCGGGGACGGTACACTGCTTAAATCGGCAAGAATTGTCCAGGACGCTAACATCCCGATACTTGGCGTAAATATGGGCGGTCTGGGATTCCTTACAAAAATAACTTATAAAGATTTAAATAAAGCCTTAACGCTTTTGTTTCAGGGAAAGTATTCTATTGAAGAAAGAAGTATGCTAATTATTAAAGCATCGAAAAACGCTAAAAACCCTGAACCCCCCGATATCGTCGGAGCGGGAGAGCAAGCTCGATTCAGGGCAAGATTAGTTGCTCTTAACGATGTTGTTCTTTCAAAAGGTTCTTCTACGAGAATTGTTGAATTGCAAACTTTTATTGACGGGAATTATCTGACCACATTTGCATCTGATGGATTAATTGTATCTACTTCAACCGGTTCTACAGCGCATTCTCTTTCTTCCGGAGGGCCGATAATTTATCCTTCCCTGGACTGTATTTTGGTTGTTCCAATATGTCCCCATACTCTTTCGCATAGGCCTATTGTTGTTCCAAAGCAAAGTAAAATAAAAGTAAAAATATTGACGAAAAATCCTGTTGATTATACAGTTGACGGTCAACCGGGAGGCAGACTTGAAAAAGGCGGCGAAATTGAGATAGAATCAGCGCCGTTTAATATTTCACTTGTAAAATTCAAAGAAAAAAGTTTTTATGAACTTTTAAGGAAAAAGTTAAAATGGAGCGGATATTCCGTGGCAAAATAATAATAAATAATTCCTAATTTCTAATATCTAATTCCCAATGAAATATCCAATGTCAAATTCCTAAATTAGATGTTTATCTCATTAGAAATTGGAAATTGGGTATTGGGAATTTAATTTTGAAAATATGACTATAACCGAAAAAATATTAGCTTTTCATTCCGGACAGAAGGAAGTAAAACCCGGACAGTTTATACTTGCCGATGTTGATATTGCGCTTGGCAACGATATAACCGCGCCATTGGCTATCCAAGAGATAGAGAAGTTAGGTAAAGAAGCACTTCCTCATCCCGAAAAAGTTGTATTGGTTGCTGACCATTTTACTCCTAACAAAGATAAGGAATCAGCAAATCAGTGCTTAAAGTTGAAAAATTTTGCTCAAAAATTTAATGTAAAAAATTTCTTCGAATTGGGTTGCGGCGGAATTGAACACGCGCTTTTGCCCGAAGAGGGCTTTATTATGCCCGGACGACTTATTATCGGAGCCGATTCTCATACTTGCAGTTACGGTGCATTAGGGGCGTTTGCAACAGGAGTGGGGAGCACGGATTTAGCTTTTGCAATGCTTTCAGGCAAAGTTTGGCTGAAAGTTCCTGAAAGTATAAAATTTATTTATAACGGAAAATTAAACAATTGGGTAACATCAAAAGACTTGATACTTTATACAATCGGGGAGATAGGTGTTGACGGCGCCGACTATAAAGCTATGGAGTTTGAAGGAGAAGCTATAAGGAAACTTTCGATTGATGCGCGCCTTACTATGTGTAATATGGCAATTGAAGCCGGCGGAAAAAGCGGAATAATTGCTCCCGATGAAATTACTCTTGAATACCTAAAAAGTATTAAATCCGAAATCTCCTCCACTACTACAACGGCGGACGGGCGAAATCCGAAATCCGAAATGCAGTTGCATAAGAGCGATAAAGACGCCAAATATGTGGATATAAAGGAATATGATGTGTCAGAAATAGAACCGCAAGTTGCATTTCCTCATCTTCCGTCCAATACCAAATCGGTTTCGCAAGCTGGTAATATTGAGCTTGACCAGGTTGTTATCGGCTCATGCACAAATGGACGGTTAGAGGATTTGAGAATTGCAGCTGAAATTTTAAAAGGTAAAAAAGTTCATCCATATACAAGAACTATTATTATACCTGCTACACAAAAAATATATCTTAAAGCCTTAAAAGAAGGTCTTTTAGAGATATTCATCAATGCCGGAGCGGTTGTTTCTCCTCCGACTTGTGGTCCTTGTATTGGCGGACATATGGGGGTTTTGGCAAAAGGCGAGAAATGTCTTGCTACGACAAACCGCAATTTTGTAGGTAGGATGGGGGATAGCCAAAGCGAAGTTTATTTAGCCTCTCCTGCTGTTGCTGCCGCTTCTGCGGTTAAAGGAAAAATAACGCATCCTGAAGAAGTGATGAGTGTAAAATGAGTATTTTAAAATTCGAAGCACGAAACAAATACGAATGACAGAAATTCAAATTGTCTAAACTATTGTTTGGTCCCGACGTTATGTCGGGATGTTTAGGATTTGAACGAAATTAATTCAAAGATTGTAGAGTTAAGGAAAATGTTAAGAGGTATTTCATCTAAACTGACCACTGGTCACTGAACACTGACTACTATGATAATAAAAGGAAAGATTCATAAATTCGGAAATAATATAAATACTGATGAGATTATTCCTGCGCCATATCTTGTTACGACGGATATAAAAGAATTGGGCAAACACTGTATGGACGGAATAGACTCGTCTTTTGCGACAAAAATACACCCCATTAGAAGTCCAACCGATGTGTCGGATGGCAGTTCCAACAATAGGTCGGAACTTACTTCTAACGGGGCAAAGGCAGGCGATATTATTGTTGCAGGCAGGAATTTCGGGTGTGGTTCTTCTAGAGAGCATGCGCCTTTGGCTATTCAGGGGTGCGGAGTGGCTTTGGTTATTGCGCAGTCATTTGCCAGAATATTTTATAGGAATTGTGTAAATGTGGGACTTCCGATTCTTATATCAGACGAAATTTATAAAAGCATAAATCCCGATGATGTTTTGGAAGCCGATTTATCCAAAGGGGAAATTAAAAACATAACTCAAAATAAAACCTTTCGGGTATCAGCATTTCCTCCGCTTTTACAAGAAATAATAGAAGCTGGTGGGTTGATGAAGTGGTACTTGAAAAATGGTAGCTGTTGAATTGTAAATGATTAGTGAATCTTATGTCATTTCGTGTCATTGCGAACGAAGTGAAGCAATCTCATTTTAGATTGCCACGCTCACTATGTTCGCTCGCAATGACAACTGAAAGATTTTCTCCGAAAAAGATACTTTTCCTCTTGACACTCGGATTAAGTATATGTTATATTTGCACAACGCTATTTGAAAACCCCGTTTTTGTTTCGGGGATAAAAAGTGCGTTTTAACATCCCTGGTGCCTTAAATTCAGGCAAGAAAGGAGGTGAAAGAGTAACATTAGCCGCTAAGGATGCCGTAAGGGGTGAAGGATAGATAGAAAGCTCTCTGACATTAGGTCAGAGGGAAAAATAGATCAGAAGAAGGGAAACAATTCTCGACGTTATGTCGAGAGAGTTCAAGCTCTCTTTAGTAACGAAGGGAAGGAGAGAAAAAAAGATGAAACATAAGTTATTAACAGCAGTGTGTGCTTTGGCTTTGGTATTAAGTTTTTCTTTTAGTGCCACAGCTGCAGTACAAAACGTACAAGTAGGCGGAGACATCGAAGTTAAAGGTATCTATCAAAGCGCTTACGATATTGTCAATGAAATAGAGTTTAACAATGTTACCGTCTATGACAACAATGGATTTGGTGGAGCAGCAGACGGTACTGTACACGATTATCTATCTCAGACTGTTCGCTTATATGTGGATGCTTCTTTGACAGATAATGTGGAAGCCTATGTTCGTTTAATTTATGTGCAAGATTGGGGTAACATGGTAAACAACGACGACATAGAATTAGACCTCGCTTACATAACACTAAACGACATATATGGTTATCCGTTCAGTCTAACAATTGGTAAACAAGAACTGCTCTATGGCGAAGGATTCTTAGTAGGTGATGGAGTTCGTCCTGGTACCATAGATTCTCTTGGTACTGTTTATCAGTATGATAATCGCAAAGCATTCGAAGCTATTAAGGCAGTATGGGACTATGAACCGCATCAGATAGACCTGTTCGTTGCCAAGATAATCGAAGGTGCTGCTGTCGCTCCAGTTGCAGTTGCTGCACCTGTTGCTCCTTGGAGTAATGGTGTACAACCTGTAGATTCCGATGTGGATCTCTATGGACTTAACTGGAACTATGACGGCGGAATGTATGGTTTGTGGGATCTCGGATTGTTCTATGCTCGGTCCAATATTGTTGTAGCTTCTGATGGCGAAAATCAGACATGGGCTTTGAGTCTCCGAGGTGAAGGAACGATTCCTCAGATTAATGTCGGCACCTTAGCTTTAAAAGGTGAGATAGTAAAAGAATGGGGAACAGTTGAACCTGGTATGCAACCAGTGACTGCTGCCACCGGTGACATCGAAAACCTAAATGCATGGGGTGGCTATGTCGAAGGTGAATATACCTTTGATAATGTCTATGCTCCGTATCTTGGTTTAGGTTACATATTCATGAGCGGTGACAATGATGATAGCGATGCAATCGAACAGTTCAATCCTCTTTGCGAGGATGAGACATATGGTCAGATTGCCGAAGTCATCTATTCACAGCAGTATTGGCAGGGAACTGGTGATACTTCAATGACAAATGCCAGTATTTGGAAGCTTTCAGCAGGAGTCAATCCTACTGAAAATACAACACTTGATCTTACTTATTACAGCTTAAGTGCATCTCAGCCTATATGGGCATGGACTGGCGATGCAGATGACCAGAATCAATATATAGGTTCTGAATATGACGTAACTTTTAATTATAATTACAGCGAAGATGTCACATTCGGA